>VFKS01000124.1 GCA_009885425.1 Novosphingobium sp. | reverse complement strand
CGGCTGATGTGCAGGCCGTTGTGGTTGCCATAGGTCATGTCGCCCAGCGGAATGCCGTCAAAGTTGAAGCCGAGCTGGTTCTGGTTGAAGCTGCGGATCGTGACCCGGGTCGACCATTCGTAGTTGCCGAATGCGTCGGCCGACTGGACGTTGACGCTGGGCAGCTTTTCGATCGCGCGGATCGGGCTGGTACCCGGCAGCAGCAGGCCGATATCGCGCTGCTTCACTTCTTGTACTTGCCGAGTTTCGCCCTTGCCGAACACGACAATCTCTCCGCCATCGGCTTCGGCCTCGCCAGCGCCATCTGCTTCTGCAGCGGCATCGGTGGGGAGCTCTGCAGCCAACGCGACTTGCGGCAGCGCGGCGGTGGAGGCGAGTAGGAAGACAACGAATCGACGCATATTAGAAACCCCTGGTTCGGTTGATTGCAGGGGTGCGATTAGGCCGCGCGTGTTACCGTCCGATGCCAATTTCGCTAATGCAGCATGACGCTTTGCCGACAGTGCGGCGGCATGACTGCGGCAGCTTTGCGTCAGTCATCGCACGCCGGGTGATCGGCTCACTGCGCGATCTGCTGCAAAACCAGACGGTTGCGCGGCAGCCATTCATCCTTGCCGTCCCCGATTGGATTGACCTCTTTCAGCGTGACCATTTTGGCGCCGTCGCGGGTGGTGGTTTCGCGGACCTGCGCCATGCCATTGCCATCGCGGCGGGTCTGCGTCGCAATGATCGTCCAGTGCTGCGCATCGCGGGCCGAGCTGGGCAGCGCCAGCGTGGCGGTTCCCGAATCGACCGCGCGACCCTTGCGGAACTGGGCATAGCTCTCGCTTCGGCCAGCACTGTCGATCTGGCTGATCGTGGTGATCCAGACCAGGCCGGTCTGCGGGCCATCATCGAATTCGGCAGTGCGGATCATCGTCACCCCATCGGGCTGAACCGCAATCCGGACCTTGACCGGCAACCCTTCCCACTGGTTGGACTGGTAATCACGGTATTGCAGTTCGCCGCTCCACTCACCCGCAGTCTGGGTCAGCAGCGCGCCGATAGAAATGGACCCCGGCTCAGCCGCAGCCAACGCGATTCCCGGGATCAGCGCCAGAACTAGCGCGGAGAGTGATTTGTGCATGGACTTATCCTCGTTGCCCTGTGGGCTTAGCGCGCGAACAACTGCCCCAGATCGGCAAACGCTTTCATTTCAATCGCGTTGCCGCTGGGGTCGCGGAAGAACATCGTGGCTTGTTCGCCGGGCTGCCCTTTGAACCGCACATAGGGTTCGATTTCAAACTTGACCCCCGCCGCCCGCAACCGGTCGGCCAAGGCTTGCCAATCGGCCAGTTCCAGCACGATCCCGAAATGCGGCACCGGCACGCCATGGCCATCGACCGGGTTCTGGCCCGCGTCGGCCGCGCTTTCGCCGGTGCAGTGCGCGACGATCTGATGGCCATAGAAATCGAAATCGATCCACTGATCCGACGATCGCCCTTCTGCGCAGCCAATCACCCCGCCCCAGAACGCGCGCGCCTCGGCCAGATCGCGGACGGGGAAGGCGAGGTGGAATGGGCGTATGGTCATACCCCGCATTAGGCATTTTCGGCTTTCCTACACAAGCGCGAATCGGGCACCGCCGCGCGATGATCCGTCGCCGCCCCTCTGCCCCGCCGCGCTTGCCCAACGCTCACATCATTGGCGGGGAATGCACCCTGCCGGTGGCGCTATGCCCGGTGCGCGGCGGGGTTCCTTTTCTGCGCGATGGACACTGTGTAATTTGTCAGGCTGTTCAGGCTCGACAGGGTGAAGCTGAACAGTTAGGCCCGCAAAAGGAGCGGCGCACCGGCATGAAACTGATCATCGGCAACAAGAATTATTCCAGCTGGTCACTGCGCGGCTGGCT
>VFKS01000331.1 GCA_009885425.1 Novosphingobium sp. | reverse complement strand
CTGACGTTGCGACTGGGCCTTCAGCGTGGTCAGCTTCTGGGTCAGTCGCGCTTCGGTTTCAGGCGGCAGGATGCCTGCGGCATCGACCACAGGGCCGGTGAGGGCAGGAAAGGTCTGCGCCTGCGCGGCGGTTGGCAGCAACAGGGCGGCGATCAGCAGAGTTACGATCTGGCGCAACAGTGCCATGGCGATCAGTCCTTCCCGATGGTTGGGTGGGCGCGCAGCACCGCCGCAAGGGCATCGGCACCAGCCACTGCTGCCGCTTCGATCTTGCCAGCACGGAAATGCGACATCATCTCGGTTTCGATAATGCGCTTGGCCTCGGCGTCGCTCAACACTCCGGTCAGACCCTTGCCGACCTCGATCCGCACTTGCTTCTGGTTGGGGGCGATCAGCAGCAACACGCCATCGTTGCGATCAACATCACCGATCCCCCACTGATTGGCGATCCGCATTGAATAATTCTCGATGCTCGCCCCGCCCAGATCGGGCACTGTCATCACCACAACCTGCGGGCCGGATGTGACGTTGAGCTCGCTCAGTCGGGCGTTGAGGTCGATCACCCCTTGCTCGGTAAAGACCCGCGCGCCATCGATCACATAGGTTGCGCGCGGTTCAATTGCGGCGGCGGCGATCTTGATCTTGGTGGCCAAAGGCGGCACCGGCATTGCCTGCTGCGTTTCCACATCAGCTGAGCTGAAGGTAAAGGATCCCAGATCGGGCAGCTTGCCGCCAAACAACGCATAGTAGCCACCGCCCAGCGTCAGCAGGACGGCGGCAGCAATCGCGATCACCCGACCGGCACCGGGGTCATTATTGATCGGGTTCTGCCCGGGACGGCCGAGCATTGGCTGGCTCCCTCTCAGAGCTTTCCTTCAAGGCTGGGGGCCTTTTCAGCGCCCGGTGTGCTGGCCTGATAGGGGACCATCGGCTGGGCGCCGTGGATCACTTTGGCGCCGATAATGTCGGGGAAGGTGCGGATCGTGGTGTTATAGACCCGCACAGCCTCGTTGTAGTCGCGGATCGAGATACGGATCCGGTTTTCCGACCCTTCGAGCTGGCTTTGCAGCATCTGATAGTTCTCGATCGACTTGAGGTTGGGATAGGCCTCAACATTGGCGAGCAGGCGGCCGAACCCACCGATCGTGCCCGAAAACTGGTTCTGGGCGTCCTGAAACGCCTTCATCTTGGCTGGGTCGTTCAGATCATCGGCGCTCAGCTGGATGCTGGTCGCTTTGGCGCGGGCTTCCATCACCTCGGTGAGAATGCCCTTTTCCTGATCGGCCGCGCCCTTGGCCACGGCGGCAAGGTTGGGGATCAGGTTGGCGCGTTCCTGAAATGCAGCCTGGACATCGGCCCATTTGGCCTTGGCCGCTTCTTCAGCGGTAGGCACCGAATTGATCCCGCAGCCCGCGACAGACGCGGCAGCAACGGAAACCAGCGCAAATCGGCCAAAAGTGCCAAAGCGGTCAAACGAAGCGGGCATGGGCAAGAATCCTTCCTGTCACCCGCCAGTTGCGGGCGGGCACAATGTAGGTTGGTGTCCAGCCAGTTCAAGCGAAACCGGACAATTCACGGTTGTCGTCCGATCAACGTCATGGCAAGCTCAAACAATCAACAATAATGCAGAGGGGGCGAAACATGATCAGTGAATTCAAGGCGTTCATCGCGCGCGGCAGCGTGCTAGATCTTGCGGTTGGTGTGATTATCGGTGCGGCTTTCGGCAAGATCGTATCTTCGCTGACCGACGATGTGCTCATGCCCGTCATCGCTGCGATTGTTGGCGATACCGATTTCAGTGCCAAATACACGGTGCTCAGCGGTGCTGCGCCCGAAGGCGCGACGTTGGCCGCTGCCAAAGCTGCCGGGGCCAATGTACTGGCCTGGGGCAGCTTCATCACCGCAGTGATCAACTTTCTGATTCTGGCCCTCGTAATTTTCCTGATCGTGCGCCAGGCCAACAAGGCAATGCCGCCACCCGCCGCAGCACCGGCCGGCCCCAGCGAAGTTGATCTGCTGACCGAAATCCGGGATTCGCTTAAGAAGTAGCCGATTTTGCGACGAAAATGGTGGGGCGGGGGCTGCGCGGTGGCCTCCGCCCTTTTCATTTACCCATTTCGGCCTATATTGGCTTTTGCCGGGTTCGCCCGGCTATGGCGATAAATTGTTGCGTGCAATAGGCACAGCGGACCCGGGGGCGGTACCCGGCGGCTCCACCATCACCACCCTG
>VFKS01000330.1 GCA_009885425.1 Novosphingobium sp. | reverse complement strand
CCGTGTCCAGCCGCCCGACCACATTCGAGACGATGTGCATCACGTGGCTGTAACGCTCGACCGTATAGCTCTCGGTCACTTTGACCGTGCCGGTTTGCGCGACCCGGCCAACATCGTTGCGGCCCAGATCGAGCAGCATCAGGTGTTCGGCGCGTTCCTTGGGATCGGCCAGCAGTTCGGCCTCATTGGTGCGGTCCTGCTCGGGCGTTGCGCCGCGCGGGCGGGTTCCGGCGATCGGCCGGATCGTCACTTCGCCATCACGGACCCGGACCAGGATTTCGGGGCTCGATCCGGTCAGGGCAAAGCCCGGCAGGTCGAGGAAATAGAGGAACGGCGAAGGGTTCACCCGCCGCAGCGCGCGGTAAAGCGCGAGCGGGGGCAGTGTGAACGGACAGGTAAAGCGCTGCGCCAGTACCACCTGAAAAATATCGCCCGCAGAGATGTAGTCCTTCGCCCGCAGCACCATGTCGCGGTACTGGCCCGGCGCCATGCAGGGTTGCAGGACTGGTTCGGGCAGGGTGGCGTCGAGGTGTTGTGGCGGGATGGCACCGGACAAACGCAGCAACGCCGCATCGATCCGCTCCTCAGCCGCTTCCAGTACGCGCTCAGCATCACCTTCCGGCCAGACCGGGGCGACGCACCACAGCGCATCGCTGAGGCGGTCAAAGATCAGGATCAATGCGGGCCGCACGAACAGCATATCGGGCAGCGCCAGCGGGTTTTCGGCCGGACGCGGGAGCTTTTCGACGAGGCCGTATGTCTCATAGCCGAAATAGCCGACGAGACAGGCGAGCGCTGATGGAAGCTCGGCCGGAACGTCGATCCGGCAAGAGGCAACCAATGCGCGCAGCTCGGTCAGGCTATCGCCAACCAGCGGCGCGAAAGCCGCGCGGTCATGTCGCCATGTCCGGTTGATTTCAGCACTGGCGCCCGTTGCGCGAAACACCAGATCGGGATCGAGCCCGAGCAGGCTGTATCGCCCGCGCACTTCGCCGCCTTCGACGCTTTCGAGCAGGAAATCGCCGCGGCCATCCTCGATCAGTTTCAGCGCCGCGCCGACTGGGGTTTCGCAATCGGCCACCAGTTTGCGCCAGACCAACGCCGGGCGGTCCGCTGCCAGTGCCGCGGCGGCTGCATCCCGGTTTTCAACTCTGGCGCCGGTCATATGGGCCGCTTACTTGCCGCCGCGCAGGCGCTTTTCGAGCTCCTTGACGCTGGTTTCGTTGCGGGTCGCACCCACTTCGCCGCGCATCGCAGCGCCGAGCTGTTCGCCATACTCGCCGCCATAATTGCTCTGCAGGCTCTGGCTTAGGCCGGGCAAGCGCGGGTCGCCCGGGATCACGGTGCCGGGTATAACTTCGGTTGGCGATACCACGTACCAGCCGCGGCTGCGCGGCGCGGCGAGCAGGCGGACCTTGCCCTTGGCCATCGCGAACAACAGCAACTCAGGCTTGGAGGCGTT
>VFKS01000129.1 GCA_009885425.1 Novosphingobium sp. | reverse complement strand
TCGACGCGGAGGAAGTCCCCGCGCTGACCCGGTTGATCCAGCAGATCGGGCCCGAACTGGTGGTCAATCTGGCGCTGCCCTATCAGGACCTGCCGATCATGGACGCCTGCCTTGCGGCCGGCGTGAACTACCTCGACACGGCGAACTACGAGCCGAAGGATCAGGCCAAGTTCGAATACTCTTGGCAGTGGGCCTATCAGGATCGCTTCAAGGAAGCGGGGCTGATGGCGCTGCTCGGCTCGGGCTTTGATCCGGGGGTTACCAGCGTGTTCGCGATGTGGCTCAAGAAGCATAAGCTGGGGACCATCCGCCAGCTCGACATTCTCGATTGCAACGGTGGCGATCACGGCCAGGCTTTTGCCACCAACTTCAACCCGGAAATCAACATCCGCGAAGTGACCGCGGCTGCGCGGCATTGGGAAAAGATTGGGGGGGAAGGCGGCCAGTTCGTTGAGAGCCCGGCGCTGTCGAAGAAGGTGGCGTTCGACTTCGAGGCGGTCGGCCCCAAGAACATGTACATGATGTACCATGAGGAGCTGGAAAGCCTGGCCAAGTTCATCCCCGAACTGGAACGCGCCCGGTTCTGGATGACCTTTGGCGATGCCTATATCAACCACCTGACCGTGCTCAAGAATGTCGGCATGATCGGGATCGAGCCGGTGATGTATCAGGGGCGCCAGATCGTGCCGTTGCAGTTCCTGGCATCCGTACTGCCCAAGCCCGAAACGCTGGGCGCAACCACCAAGGGCAAGACCAACATCGGCGATATCGCGACCGGCGAAGCGCTCGATGGCAGCGGGACAAAGACCTTCTACATCTACCAGATCTGCGACCACGAAGAGGCCTATGCCGAAACCGGCAATCAGGCGATCAGCTACACCACCGGTGTCCCCGCCATGATTGGCGCGGCGCTGATGCTGACGGGCGCGTGGAAGGGTGATGGCGTGTTCAACATCGAGCAGCTCGATCCTGATCCGTTCATGGACATGCTCAACACGCAGGGTCTGCCGTGGCAGGTCAAGGAACTGGATGGGCCGGTGGAGTTTTAATGGAAACCAGAGCCGGCGATCCGGGGGCTTTTGCCCACTTTGACCTGACCCGCGTGGACAGTCCGTCGTTCGTGGTCGATGCGGCGCGGCTGCGCGAGAACCTCACGATCCTGGCCGATGTCCGTGATCGGGCCGGGATCAAGCTGTTGTCGGCGCTCAAGGCGTTTTCGATGTGGTCAACCGCGCCAATCATCGGGGAGTACCTCGACGGGGTCTGCGCCTCGGGTCTGTGGGAAGCGCGGCTGGCGTCGGAATTCTATGATGGTGAGATTGCGACTTATTGCGCGGCCTACAAGCCTGAGGATCTCGACGAAATCCTGCGGCTGTCGGACCATGTGATCTTTAATTCGCCGCAGCAGATCATGCGCTGC
>VFKS01000445.1 GCA_009885425.1 Novosphingobium sp. | reverse complement strand
TCGGCCCATTTAAACGCGATCGAAAGCACGCCTTCCTGCGTTTCGTTCAGCCCCATCAGACGGCTCAATAACAGAGGGCCCATTTCCGAAATGGTGGTCCGGATCGGGTGGCCGCTTTCGCCATAAAGGTCCCAGAACACTGCCGGGTTGTCATGGTATTCGAACGGATCGAGCCCCAGTTCCTTGGCCCGGCTTTCGATCTTGTCGGCGTGCTTGAAATCGTGGCTGCCGGCCATCGAGATCCCGGCCAGATCACCCTTCACATCGGCCATGAACACCGGAACCCCGGCGGCCGAGAACTGTTCGGCGAGAGTTTGCAGGGTTACGGTCTTGCCGGTCCCGGTCGCGCCCGCGATCAGACCGTGGCGGTTGGCGCGGCTGAGCTTGAGGGTCTGCTTTTCGCCATTGGCACCAAGGCCGATAAAGATGTCATCCATGTCCGCTGCTGCTCCCGGTCTGCAAATGTGCTTTCCCCCCAGATAGAACGACCTGGACGCCAGCGCGAGTGGCTTTTTACGGGTACGCTTTTGCCAGCAGCGCAATCCCCGGCTAGAAGCGCCCCGAATATGACCGAACCGTTCATCCTGCTCGACGATGCCCGCCCTGAAGGCGCCAGTGCCGCGCGGCTTTATCGCGGGGCCAAAGAGATCGTCGTCGCCCGCCGCGCGGCAGAGGTTGCCCCGGCGCTGGAGCGGATTGATGCGCTGCGCCGCGAGGGCTTCGATCTGGTCGGTTATCTCGGCTATGAAGCGGGCTTGGCGCTGGAGGAACGGCTGTCACCACTGGCCGATGCCCGCACCGGGGCGATGGGTCCGCTGGTCTGGTTCGGGGCCTTTGAAGGCCATGAGCCGATTGCCGCGGCGGATGTGCCGGCCTGGCTGAACGCCCATGCCCAGCCGGGGATCGCCCAGCTCGGCCCGCTCGAGCCCCAACTGTCCCCCGGCGGCTACACTGCCAACTTTACCGCATTGCAGGAGGCGATTGCGGCGGGCGATATCTATCAGGCCAACCTGACCTTTCCGCTCGCGGCGGCGTTCCGTGGCGATCCGCTGGCGCTCTACGCCGCGATGCGTCCTGCCGCAGAGGCGGGCTATGGCGGGGTGGTATTCGACGGCACGCACTGGTTGCTGTCATGCTCGCCCGAGCTGTTCTTTGCCGAACGCGATGGCGCGGCGCTGGTCAAGCCGATGAAAGGCACTCGGCCAAGGGGGCAGAATCAAGCCGAAGACGTCGCACTGGCAGCCGAACTTGCAGCTTCCGAAAAGGACCGGGCCGAGAACCTGATGATCGTCGATTTGCTCCGCAACGATCTGTCGCGGGTGGCCGAGGCTGGCAGCGTCCGGGTTGAAAAGCCCTTCGCGGTCGAGACCTACCCCACGCTCCACACCATGACCACCACGGTCCGCGCACGGTTGCAGCCGGGTAAGGGCGCGGTCGATATGGTCCGGGCGCTGTTCCCCTGCGGCTCGATCACCGGCGCGCCCAAGATCCGGGCGATGGAGCTGATCGACGAAGTCGAGCGCGATGCGCGCGGGGCCTATTGCGGGGCGATTGGCCGGATCGATGCCGCTGGCGACGCCGCCTTCAACGTTGCGATCCGGACGCTGCGGCTGACCCCCGGAGAGAACGGCCGGGGCCGCGCGGTGATGGGCGTTGGCGGGGCAATTGTCGCGGACAGCGCACCGCTCGACGAATGGCGCGAATGTTTGATCAAGGGCGGGTTCGTGCGATTGCGCTCCGGCGGGGCAGACCTGATCGAGACGATGCGGTTTACCCCGGAAGATGGCGCGCCGCTGCTCGAACTGCATCTTGAGCGAATCAAGGCCAGCGCGGCGGAGCTGGGCTATGACTTTGATCGCCACGCGGTCCGCAACGCGATTCAGGCGCTATGCTTTGAAGCCGATGCGCCCGCCCGGCTGCGGCTGGTCGCCGCGCGCAGCGGTGCCTATTCGCTCGAGCTTGGCCCCTTGCCGGTGCCCACTGACCAGCCGCTGCGCTGTGCGGTTTTGCCCTTGCCGGTCGATCCGGGTGATTGGCGGCTGCGCCACAAGAGCAGCGACCGGGGGTTCTACGAGGCTGGTCTGGCCGCCGCCAAAGCGGTGGGAGCCGATGAAGCCCTGTTCATTCGCGATGATGGCCTGTTGACCGAGGGCTGCTTTACCAACCTGTTTGTAGAGCGTGACGGACGCTTGCTGACCCCGCCCGCGCGGCTTGGCCTGCTCCCCGGCGTGCTCCGCCAATCGCTGATCGAAGCGGGCCGCGCGGTTGAGGCCGAGCTGTCGCTGGCTGATCTGGAACAGGGCTTCCTGATCGGTAATGCCTTGCGCGGGTTGATCCCGGCGGTGCTGGCGTGAACCTCTCAATTGCCCTTGCCCGCATCGCCGCATCGCAAACCGCTGCGATGTCTGACCGCGCGAGTGAACTGCGCGCTGCCGGGCGCGACATCATTTCGCTGGCGGTTGGCGAGCCCGATTTCGCCACTCCGCCCCACGTCATCGCTGCTGCCAAAGCGGCACTCGATGCGGGCGACACGCGCTATACCCCGGTCGCCGGCACTGCCGCCCTTCGCGCGGCAGCGGCGCTGCATTTCAAGCGCGATTTAGGGATCGAGGTTCCGCCGTCGCAAGTGATCGTCAGCGCCGGGGGCAAGCAGGCGATTTTCCACGCGCTGCTGGCCACACTCGATCCGGGCGACGAGGTACTGATCCCCGCGCCGTGGTGGGTCAGCTATCCCGAAATTGTCCGCTTTGCCGGGGCCGATGTGGTGCCGCTCGATACCACGGCGGCAGGTGGTTATCGGATCACTGCGCAACAACTCGAAGCCGCGATCACGCCCTCGACGCGCTGGCTGCTGCTCAACAGCCCAGGCAACCCGACCGGTTCGGTCTATTCTGCGGACCAGCTCCGCGCGCTGGGTGAAGTGCTGGCGCGGCATCCCCGCGTGCTGGTGATGAGCGACGATATCTATGCCCCGCTGCGCTATGGCACCGGGGCCCACGCCACCATGGCGGTGGTCTGTCCGGACCTGGCCGACCGCGTGCTGACAGTTTCGGGCGTATCCAAAAGCCACGCGATGATGGGCTTTCGGATCGGGGTTTCGGCTGGGCCGGAATGGCTGATCAAGGCGATGGGCAAGTTGCAATCGCATTCCTCCGGCAATCCCAGCTCGATCAGTCAAGCAGCAGCTGTGGCCGCGCTCGAAGGACCGCAGGACTTCCTGCTCGATTGGCGCGACCGCTTTCGGGTCCGCCGCGATGCCGTGGTTGCTGCGATCAATGCGATCCCCGGCCTGTCGACCCCGGCGCCCGATGGCGCGTTCTATTGTCTGGTCGATGCTGCCCCCTTGATGGCGCGGTTCGGCAATGATGAAGCGCTGTGCTTGCACCTGCTCGACCACGGCGTCGCAGTGGTTCCGGCCAGTGCCTTTGGCAGCAAGGACGGTTTTCGGATCAGCTTTGCCGCCGACGATACAATTTTGAATGAGGCGGTGCGCCGCATAGCGGAGGCACTAGCATGAGCATTATCCCGATCCTGTACGAAGACGGCGAGGCGCTGGTGATCAACAAACCCGCAGGCCTCCCGATCGAGCAGCCGCGCGCTGGTGGCCTAAGCCTGGAGAACCATTCCGAATCGCTCAAACTCGGCTTTGCCCGTGCGCCGGTTGCGGTCCACCGAATCGATACCGATACCTCTGGCTGCCTGCTGCTGGCCCGCAATCCCAAGGCCCTGAAGCGCTTTCACGCCGCGTTTGAAGCGCGGGTGGTGGAGAAGGTCTATCTCGGCGTGGTCGCTGGCCCGGTTGAGGGGGATGCGGGCACCATCGAACTGTCGCTGACCAAGATCAGCAGCGCCGAAGCTGGCTGGCGGATGATCGCTGCCAAGAAGGGTAAGGACGCCGTGACCCATTGGCGCAAACTGGTGGAACGCGGCGGCAATACGCTGGTTGAATTCCGCCCCGAAACCGGCCGGACCCACCAGATCCGGGTCCATGCCGAACACGGACTTGGCCATGCACTGCTGGGCGATCCGGTCTACGGCAATGGCAAAAGCGCCAAGCGGACCATGCTCCACGCCCGCGCTTTGGTGGTCCAGCGTGAAGGCAAGCCGCCGATCAGCGCGGTCGCGCCGCTCCCAGCCGATTTTCTCGCGCTCGGTTTCAGCGATGACGACCTCGGCTGATGAAGCCATCGCCCGCGCGCTGACACTGGTCAGCGAGAGCTTTATCGCGGCATCGGGTCCGGGCGGCCAGAACGTCAACAAGGTGGCGACCGCGGTACAACTGCGGCTGGATGTCTATGCCCTCGCCTTGCCGATGCC
>VFKS01000441.1 GCA_009885425.1 Novosphingobium sp. | reverse complement strand
CTTTCCTACATCGCCCCGCGCTGCCATGATCGCGGCTGCGGTTGGAGTGGGCCGCTTTTTCTTTCTGTGAACCCTGTGATGTGTGTGAACTTCCAAGGGATCGAACTGGTGCAAGGCAAAGGCGCATGGACTCAATCCTGATCTGCGGCTGCGGCAATATGGGCGGGGCGATGCTGGCCGGGTGGCTGGCGGGCGGGCTCGATCCGGCCCGGTTTACCGTGGTTGATCCGGTACTGGCTGAGGTGCCGGCAGGCGTGCGGCTGCTGCGCGAAGTGCCATCTGGCGCGTTCGATGTGGTCCTGCTCGGCATCAAGCCGCAGGCGCTGGGCGAAGTGGCTCCCGTGCTGGAGCCCGCAACACGCGGCGCAATTGTGCTGTCGATCCTGGCTGGAGCGGAGATGGCGACGCTGGCCGAGCGCTTTCCGGCGGCAACGGCAGTGGTCCGGGTGATGCCCAATCTGGCCGCCGCGATCGGCAAATCGCCGCTGGGACTGTTTGCTCGGGGGCTGGACGAAGCCGGGCGCGGGGCAGTCGAAGCGCTGTTGGCCCCGCTCGGTACGGCGGAATGGCTAGCCAGCGAGGAGCAGCTTGACGCGGTCACCGCACTGGCGGGTTCGGGTCCGGCGTTTGTCTATCGCTTCATCGCGGCGCTGGCCGAGGGCGGTGCAGCGCTGGGGCTCGATCCGGCGCAGGCTGATCGGCTGGCCCGAGCAATGGTCGAAGGCGCGGCTTTGCTCGCGGTGGGCTCCCCCGAAACCCCGGCTGAACTGGCGCGGCGGGTGACCAGTCCGGGCGGCACGACCGCGGCGGGATTGGCGGTGCTGGATAGCGATGCTGCGCTGACCCGGTTGATCGAGGCAACTCTGCGCGCGGCGGGTGATCGCGGGGCGGAACTGGCGGCAACCGCGCGATCCTAGAGATCTTCGACGAACGGCATTCCGGTTTTGCTTGAAACCAAAGCCAATCCACCCGATATTCACTGCATCGCCTCTATTGTGGGGCGGCAAAGGAGTGAGTCATGTCTGAATGGAACGACCCGCGGACCACCCGTTCGCCGTTTGGCAACGGTCCGGTTCTCAATGGTGAAGCGCTTGGCGCGGTCACCATGGATCAGGGCCTGCGCCGCTACATGCTTTCAATTTACAATTACATGGCCTCCGGCGTGCTGCTGTCGGGCGTGATCGCACTGATGATGTTCACATCCGGGATGGCCCTCCAAATGGTCGGCTCGCCGGTGATGTGGCTGGTGGTGCTATCACCGCTGGCGATCGTGCTGGCGATGTCATTCGGCCAGAACCGGTTCAGCACACCGACGCTGCAAGTGATGTTCTGGGCTTTCGCGGTCCTGATGGGAATGTCGCTGTCTACGCTGTTCCTGCGCTATACCGGCGGCTCGATCGCGACGACGTTCTTCGCCACCGCAGGCGCCTTTGCGGGGCTTAGCCTCTATGGCTACACCACCAAACGCAACCTGTCGGCGATGGGCAGCTTCATGACGATGGGCCTGATCGGCATCATCATTGCCATGCTGCTGAACCTGTGGCTGCAATCGAGCGGGCTTTCGCTGGCCATCTCGGTGCTGGGCGTGATCATCTTTGCGGGCCTGACCGCATGGGATACGCAGCGGCTGCGCGATACCTACTACCACGTCGCTGGGACCGACATGATGGGCAAGGTCATTATTCTGGGCGCGCTGACGCTCTACCTTGATTTCATCAACATGTTCCAATTCTTGCTGAGCTTCCTCGGCAACCGCGAATAGGCAAAACCCTGAAAAGGGATTCTATCGTGCCCGGCGCGCTATCTGGCGCGTCGGGCATTTGCATCCTGAAGATTAGCAGTTAGGAACCGGTCGCAAGGAAAAGCGGCCCCCCGACGCAGCGGGGCAGGACTGCGCGGGGAACATCGAATGGGATCGCAGCGACCGTTGATAATGCTTGGGATGGGCCTGGCGGTACTGGCCGCCTGTGCTGACGCAAAGCCAAAGAAAACAACACCCCTCCCGCCACCGCCGCCACCGCCGCCCGCTCCCGTGGTCTATATCCCGCCGCGTCCCACGCCGCCGCAAGGCGCCCCAACCAATGTCACGATCCCGCTGCTTAATGCCGCAGGTCTGCGGCAGACGGTCAACGCCGGAATCACGCCCAATCAGACTGTCTGGAACTTCCGCTCAGCCTACAATGTCGCGGCGCTCAACTGTCTGAAGCCCGAGCACGCCGAAATTCTGGTCGGCTACAAGGCATTTTTGAAGACTCACCGTTTGGGGCTGACCCGCGCCAACACTGGGGTCAATACCGAGTTTCGCAAGCGCCACGGCGCAGCCTATGTTCGGCCGCGCGAATCCTATATGACCAAGGTCTACAATTTCTACGCCTTCCCGCCGACAGTCGCCCGGTTCTGCGATGCGGCGCTGGTCATGGCGCGCGAATCCAAGACCGTGAAGCCGCTTGATCTAACTGCGTTTTCCAAGCGCAGCCTGGCCAATCTGGATCTGGTGTTTGAGAATTTCTATCGCGCTTATGAGCAATACCGCGCCGATACCGCAGCCTGGGACGCGAAGTATTCGCCGCAGCCGGTTACGCCCGCTCCGATTGCCACGCCAACACCCGCTCCCACGCCGGCACCGGGCAAGTAAAGTGCGAAAATAGGCCTTTCATGGCCAGCGGCCATTCGTTAAAGGACCGGCTTCGTTTGGGCGGGCTTGCCTTCCCACGCGCTCGCACTGGAACGGGGCCGTAGCTCAGATGGGAGAGCGCGTCGTTCGCAATGACGAGGTCAGGGGTTCGATCCCCCTCGGCTCCACCAG
>VFKS01000151.1 GCA_009885425.1 Novosphingobium sp. | reverse complement strand
GGCGTTGACATGCCAAGCGAATCGCCCTAAGCGCGCGCTTCACTCGACAAAAACGGGGTTAGTCTGGACGGCGAAAGCGTATGTGCGCGCCAACCGGACTTTTTGCCGTTCTGACCGAAGTGAGGCGTTGAGATGGGGCGTAGCCTTAGGGCTGCATCCTGTGGAGCATGGAGAATTAAGTGGCTCGTATTGCCGGGGTAAATATCCCCACCAACAAGCGCGTAATCATCGCGCTTACCTACATTCACGGTATTGGCTCGTTCAAGGCCCGCCAGATCGCTGACAAAGTCGGCATCGATCACGCCCGCCGCGTGAACGACCTGTCTGACCAGGAAGTTCTGCACATCCGCGAAGCGATCGACGGTGATCATACGGTTGAAGGCGATCTTCGTCGCGAAACCTCGATGAACATCAAGCGTCTGATGGATCTGGCCTGCTATCGCGGCCTGCGTCACCGTAAGGGCCTGCCCGTTCGCGGTCAGCGCACCCACACCAACGCCCGCACCCGCAAGGGTAAGGCCAAGGCAATCGCCGGCAAGAAGAAGTAAGCGTCGCCCAATAGCCGATCAACGGCGGCAGACAGCTTTCCCTTCCCGATACACGACAGGATTTAGACAATGGCACGCGAACCCCAACGCATCAAAAAGCGGGAGCGGAAGAACATTTCGAGCGGCATCGCTCACGTGAACGCCAGCTTCAACAATACCATGATCACCATTACCGACGCGCAAGGGAACGCCATTTCGTGGTCCAGCGCCGGGGCGATGGGTTTCAAGGGCAGCCGCAAGTCGACCCCTTATGCCGCTCAGATGGCTGCGGACGACGCCGGCAAGAAAGCCGCCGAACATGGCGTGCGCACCCTTGAAGTCGAAGTGAAGGGTCCGGGATCGGGCCGTGAAAGCGCGCTGCGTGCTCTGCAGGCAGTCGGCTTCACGATCACTTCGATTCGCGACGTAACGCCGATCCCGCACAACGGCGTGCGGCCATCGAAGCGCCGCCGCGTCTGATTCGCCGTCCGCGGCCAGACGTTCGGTCTGGTCGCAGTTTCGGATCGGTCGCGGTTCCTCAAGGTTGAGGACTTCGCCCGATCTCGCCAGAATATAACCCCAAGGGGACGTCCATGTCTGTCAATATCAAGAACTGGCAGGAACTGAAGAAGCCCAACAGCCTCGAAGTGAAGTCGGGCGCCGATGCCAAGCGCCGCGCGACCTTCGTAGCCGAACCGCTTGAGCGCGGTTTCGGTCTGACGCTGGGCAATGCGCTGCGCCGCGTGCTGCTCTCGTCGCTGCAGGGTGCTTCGATCACTTCGATCAAGATCGAAAACGTGCTGCACGAATTCTCGAGCCTCGCTGGGGTGCGTGAAGACGTCACCGACATCGTGCTCAACGTGAAGCAGATCGCGCTGCGGATGCAGGGCGAAGGCCCCAAGCGTCTGCAGCTGTCGGCCACCGGTCCGGCTGAAGTCAAGGCCGGCGACATCGCCGTTTCGGGCGACATCGAGGTCATGAACAAGGACCTCGTGATTTGCCACCTCGACGAAGGCGCAACGCTGAACATGGAACTGACCGCAGACAGCGGCAAGGGCTATGTTCCTGCGGTCGGCAACCGTCCGATTGACGCGCCGATCGGGCTGATCCCGATTGACTCGCTCTATTCGCCGGTCCGTCAGGTCAGCTACAAGGTCGACAATGCCCGCATCGGGCAGGAACTCGATTACGACAAGCTCAGCCTGACCGTCGAAACCGATGGCACCGTCACCCCGGAAGATGCCGTGGCCTATGCCGCGCGGATCCTTCAGGACCAGCTGGCGCTGTTCGTCCACTTCGAAGACGCGGTGCCAATGGGCGGTTCGCCGATGATCGGTGTTGCTGCGGCTCCGGCTGAAGAAGGCGATACCAACCAGCTCAACCGTTACCTGCTCAAGAAGGTTGACGAGCTGGAACTGTCGGTCCGTTCGGCCAATTGCCTCAAGAACGACAACATCATCTACATCGGCGACCTGGTCCAGAAGACCGAGGCCGAGATGCTCCGTACGCCGAACTTCGGCCGCAAGTCGCTCAACGAGATCAAGGAAGTCCTGAGCTCGATGGGCCTGCGCCTCGGCATGGACATTCCCGGTTGGCCGCCTGAAAACATCGAAGAAATGGCCAAGAAGCTCGAACAAGAGCTGCTGGGTTAAGCAATTGGGCGGGGCGCTTTCGGGCGTCCCGCCAACCGGCACCGGCAGCCGCCGCAAGCGCTGCCAGGATCGGGCTACCTGATACGGGCCCCATACGAACGAAGGACATGACATGATTCACAAACATGGTGGGCGTAAGCTCAACCGCACCTCGAGCCACCGCAAGGCTCTGTTCCGCAACATGGCCGCCGCGCTGATCAAGCATGAGCAGATCAAGACCACGCTGCCCAAGGCTCGCGAACTGCGTCCCTATGTTGAAAAGCTGATCACGCTGGCCAAGCACGGTGGGCTTTCGAACCGCCGTCTGGCCCATGCGCGCCTCCTCGACGATGCCCAACTGGTCAAGCTGTTCGGTACGTTGGCAGAGCGTTACTCTGACCGCGCCGGTGGTTACACCCGCGTGATCAAGGCCGGGATCCGCGCCGGCGATGCCTCGCCGATGGCGATCATCGAACTGGTTGACCGTGACGTTTCGGCCCGCGGTCAGGATTCGGGCCCAGTCTTCAACGACGAAGCCGAATAAAACTGCTGCCGTTCATCGAACGACGAATTGCAATGGCGGGGTCAGGCGTTAGGCTTGTCCCCGCCATTCCTATTTGGGCCAATCGTATTTGGGGGAAAGCTCTGTGTCATTCCGCGCCCGCGCCATGTTCGGTGCCTTGCTCGCTGTCTCTGCCGCTGCTGTCGTGGCGCAGGACGTGAAGCTGACCTATCCGCAAACCGCCAAAGGGACGGTGGTCGATAACCAGTTTGGCGAAGCGGTGGCTGATCCCTATCGCTGGCTGGAAAATGACGTGCGGACCGATCCGGCGGTGGCACAATGGGTTGGGCAGCAGAACGCGGTTACGCAAAGCTATCTTGCTTCCTTGCCCCAGCGTGGGTGGTTTGCGCAGCGGATCCGCTCGTTGACCGATTACGAACGCTTTGGCCTGCCGCAAAAGGCCGGGGCCAACTACTTTTACATGCGCAATTCCGGGCTGCAGAACCAGTCGCAACTATTCGTCCGCAAAGGCCTGAACGGTGCGGCGCGGTTGCTGATCGATCCCAACGCCTGGGCCAAGGACGGGGCAACTGCGCTGGCCGATTGGGTCCCGTCGGATAACGGCAAACTGCTGGCCTATTCAATCCAGGACGGCGGATCGGACTGGCGCGTGATCAAGTTGATGGACGTGACCAAGGGCAAGGTCCTGAAGGACGAGATCAAATGGGCCAAGTTCACCGGCATTGCGTGGGTCGGCAATACCGGGTTTCTCTATTCGCGCTTTCCCGAACCGAAAGAAGGGCAGGC
>VFKS01000530.1 GCA_009885425.1 Novosphingobium sp. | reverse complement strand
GGCATCGGCCCGGGCGATCCGTTCTGGGCGGCGAGCGATGTCGGCTGGGTCGTGGGCCACAGCTATATCGTTTATGGGCCGCTGATCGCCGGGGCGACCAGCGTGCTGTTCGAAGGCAAGCCAGTCGGCACGCCCGATCCCGGCACGTTCTGGCGGGTGATCGCGCGCCACGGGGTCAAAAGCTTTTTCACCGCACCGACCGCGATCCGCGCGATCCGCAAGGAAGATCCCGACGCGCTGCTGCTGAAGGAAATCGGCACCGGGGACTGCCGGGTGATCTTCCTCGCCGGTGAGCGCGCCGATCCCGATACGATCGCCTGGCTGGAACAGCACAGCGGTCTGCCGGTGATCGACCATTGGTGGCAGACCGAGCTCGGTTGGCCCGGGGTCGCCAGCTGCTTTGCGCTGGGCGATCTGCGCCGCAAGCGTGGCAGCGCGGGTTTTCCGGTGCCGGGTTATGAATTCGCGATTCTGAGCGAAGAAGGCCAGCCTGTGCCCGCCGGAGCCAGCGGCGCAGTGGCGATCCGGCAGCCGCTTGCCCCCGGGGCCTTCCGCAGCCTGTGGAACAACCCGGCCGGGTTCGCCAAGAACTTTGCGACTTTTCCCGGCTGGTACGAAACCGGCGATGCCGGGCATTTCGATGATGAGGGCTTCCTCCACATCATGGGCCGCACCGATGACATCATCAACGTCGCCGGACACCGCCTGTCGACCGGGCAAATGGAACAGATCGTCGCCAGTCAGGATGGCGTCGCCGAATGTGCGGTGATCGGGGCGGATGATCCGATCAAAGGGATGATCCCGCTCGCCTTCGTGGTCGCGCGCGCCGGGGCGGAGGGCGATTCCATCCTTCACGACCGCGTGATCGCGGCGGTGCGCGCCGAACTTGGTGCCGTCGCAGCGCTCAAGACTGCCTATATCGTAAAGGCGCTGCCCAAGACTCGCTCAGGCAAGATCCTGCGCAATCTACTGCGCAAGATCGTGAATGGTGAGGACTGGCAGGTCCCGCCAACCATCGAGGATCCCGCGGTAGCCAGTGCGATCGCCCAAGCAGTCAGACGGGGTTGATCGAGTTTTGGTTGGCCGCAGACGCAAGCTGCTCCACTGCTGCTCGGGCAATCGGCTCCAGCGCGCTGTGGTCCGCTGACAGGATCGCGGCCTTCATCCGCGGGTCCCAGAAATCGATGATATGCTGCGCCGTTGCCGCGATGGCCGCGTCTTCGCCGCCGGCAGCAAGATTGCGGGCAATCTGGTTGGCCATATGATGCAGGTGCTTGACATTCATCGCTATTCTGCCGGTTCCGCCGGCTCGGCGATCCGGCGGCTGCGGGCCGACCAAGCGGCATAGTCCTCCTGCCAGTCGGTCGGGCCGTTCGACGCCATGATCTGCACCGCGGTTACCTTGTATTCGGGGCAATTGGTTGCCCAGTCAGAATACTCAGTGGTGACGACATTGGCCTGCGTCGCGGGGTGATGGAAGGTGGTATAGACCACACCGGGGGCAACCCGGTCGGTCACCACAGCCCGCAGCGTCGTCTCGCCAGTGCGGCTG
>VFKS01000304.1 GCA_009885425.1 Novosphingobium sp. | reverse complement strand
CCAACCCGACCAAGCCCGGCATCATCATCCGCAACGCCCTGCGCGCGCCCAAAATCACGCCGCGCTTTGACGGCAAAGGGCTGGTCCGCTCGGCCCAGTTCGAAGTGTCCGGGCGCGATCTGGTGTTGCGGTTCGATACAGCCAGCCCGGCACGGGTAACGATCGAACCAGCCGGTCCATACGTGTTGCAGATCAAGGTTCGTAAGGTCAGCGAAGAGGAAGCCACTGGAAGCCGCGCGCTGGGTTCGGAAGGCGCCGCAGTTTCCCCCGCCAGCGATCTGGCCTCGCCGATGAGTGTCCGCCCAGGTGAGAGTTTTGAGCTGATCCCGCTCAAATACGCTGATGTCAGCGAAGTGATCGGACTGCTGGTCGAAGGCGCGACGATCGAGCCCAACAACGTGTTCATCCGCCGTGAGCCGGGGTTTGGCTCGCTGGGATCGAGCAACCAGCCGCAATACCTGCAAATGCAGAACCAGACCCCGCAAGCCCCGCGCCAGCTAGGCCAGTCGTTCGGCAATGGGCTGGGGGTCGATCGGCGGCTTAACGCGATCTGGGTTTCGGGGACGCCCGAGCGGATCGCCCACGTCAAAGCGCAGATCGCGCTGATCGACGTGCCAGTCGACAGTGTCATTCTGGAAACGCAATTTGTTGAGCTGACCGAAACCGGCGCCCGCAATCTCGGGATCGATCTCAACAATGCCAATGGCCAGATTGCGGTAGCGCGGATCGAGACCGGGGCATCGCTGCCGTTCAGCCTCGATCCCAACGATGTGCTGCCGTCAGGCGTGATGCAGATGGCGATCTATGCCCAGGTCGAAAAGGGCGAAGGGCGGATCTTGTCGCGCCCGCGCATTTCGGCGCAGAGCGGCGCGACCGCTAAGATCATCACTGGCGATGCCTTGCCTATCCTGACCTCGATCACGCTGTCCGGGGTCAACGGTGTCTCGCAGCAGGTGCAATATGTGAACGTCGGGGTGACGCTGCAAATCGCGCCGCGGGTATCGTCTGACGGGTTCGTTACTGCGCAGATCTATGGCGTGGTCTCATCGGTGACCGGATACAGTCAGGGCTACCCTACGATCAGCCAGCGTGAGGCCGAGACATCGGTGACCGTGCGCGATGGCGAAACCTTTGTGATCGGCGGGCTGACACAGGAAAACGTGCTGAAGCGCAAGGGCAAGATCCCGATCCTGGGCGATATCCCGATTGCCGGCGCGCTGTTCCGGACCGAACGATCGACCAGTTCAAAGACCGAACTCTATATCGTCATCACCCCGCATATCGTCCGCCACCGCCGGTTTGAAGCACCGCCGCCCGCAAAGCCCGAAGATGCTGAAGCACGGCCCGCTGTCGTTCCTGCTGCAGATTGATTGTTTCAATTGACGACTGGTATGTGCAGCAATTGTGCAGAATCTGGCGCAGCAATATTCTGAATCGCGCGCTAACCTAAATATCCACAATTGGGCGGTTTTCCGGCTCGACAGCGGCAAATCGCGCGTTAGTCTCCAGCGCATCGGCCGGCCGCTGTGTTGCAGCTTGCCTGAAAACATATCGGAGGGAAAATGCTCAACAAGAAGATGCTCGGCCTCGCACTCGCTGCGCTGCCACTGGTTGCTCTGGCCGCGCCTGCACAGGCGCAGGTCGCGGGCGAAAAGATCGCCAATTCGTACATCTGCGTGTTCAAGGCGAACGCAGTGTCGCGTGGGTCAGTGGAGTCCGAAGCGAACCGCTCGGTCAAAGCCCAGGGCGGCCAGGTCAAGCACGTCTACCGTGTCGCGCTGCAGGGCTTCAACGCCCATATGCCAGCCCAGGCGATTGAACGGATGCAGGCAGCCAATCCGAACATCGCCTATTGCGAGCAGGACCAGATCATGGCGGCTCCGCCGATCCGGATCGAAGGCAAGCCGGGCGGCGGTGGCGGTACCCAGCCGGCCCAGACCACCCCATGGGGCATTGCCCGCGTCAATGGTGGCGCGGCTGGCACCTTTGGCACCGCATGGGTTATCGACACCGGGATCGACTATACCCACCCCGATCTCAACGTCGATACCGCTCGCAGCCGCAGCTTTTTGGGCGGCACTACCACCCCTGCCGATCAGAACGGTCATGGTACGCACGTCGCCGGAACCATTGCCGCCTATGACAACACGATTGGCGTGATCGGGGTTGCTCCGGGTGCGCGAGTTGTTGCAGTCCGTGTGCTCGATCGGCGCGGCTCGGGATCGAACTCGGGCGTGATCGCGGGTGTAGACTATGTCGCCAGCGTCGGTCAGCCCGGCGATGTCGCCAACATGAGCCTGGGCGGCGGTGTTTCGGCCGCGCTCGACACGGCGGTGATCAATGCTTCGGCCGGCGGCGTAAAGTTCGCGCTGGCAGCCGGCAACAGCAGCACTGACGCCAACACATCGTCGCCCGCCCGCGCCAATGGCCCCAACATCTACACCGTTTCGGCCTTTGCCAACGGCGATACCTGGGCCAGCTTCTCGAACTATGGCAACCCGCCGATCGACTATGCCGAACCGGGTGTATCGATCAACTCGACCTGGCTGAGCGGTGGCTATAACACCATCAGCGGCACCTCGATGGCGACCCCGCATCTGGCTGGCATCCTGCTGGCCCGCAGCGTTCCCGCCAATGGCGGCGTCGTCAGCGGCGATCCGGCAGCTCCGGCGGATCCGATCGGCACGCGCTGATCGCTTCGCCTTTGGGCAATCACCAGCGGCGGTCTGCTTTCGGGCAGGCCGCCGTTG
>VFKS01000018.1 GCA_009885425.1 Novosphingobium sp. | reverse complement strand
GCGGCGATCCGGCGCCGCAGCTGCCGCGCAAGCGGGTGCCAACGCCCGAACAGATGGATTCAACCCTGCTCTATCTGGTCGCCCCCAGCAGCGAATGCGTTACCGGGGCCACGATCCGGATCGACGACGGGCAGAGCGCCCGGGCCCGGATGTAGAGCCATGCTGGTAACAGTCGAGCGCGACGGCCCGGTCGCCGTAGTCACTATGAACCGGCCCGAGGCGATGAATGCCTTGTCGAGTGCGCTACGGGCCGAACTGGCCGCCGCTTTTGCAGCGCTGGATGCCGATGATACCGTCTGCGCGGTGGTGTTGACCGGATCCGGAACCCGTGCCTTCACTGCCGGGCTCGATCTCAAGGAGCTGGGCGAACAAGGCCTCAGCGCCGCCAATGCCGAAACGCCGACGGCCAATCCAGTCAAAGCGATCGAGCAATGCCGCAAACCGGTTATCGGCGCGATCAATGGCGTGGCGATCACTGGCGGATTTGAAGTGGCGCTGGCCTGCGATATCCTGCTGGCGTCCGAGAACGCGCGCTTTGCCGATACCCATGCGCGGGTCGGGATCATGCCGGGCTGGGGGCTCAGCCAGAAACTCAGCCGGATGATCGGGATATCTCGCGCCAAGGAATTGTCGCTCAGCGGCAACTTCCTCGATGCGCGGACCGCCTGCGAATGGGGGCTGGTCAACCGTGTGGTCGCGGCGGACGAATTGCTGAGCGCGGCCAAGGCGCTTGCCGCCGATATCGCCAGCGCTGATCCCGCCATGACCCAGGCCTACAAAGCGCTGATTGACGATGGATTCGCGCTGCCGTTCGGCGAAGCGCTAGCGCTCGAACACGCCACGTCTTCAGCCCGCAACGCGCAGGTCAAAGGCGGTGAGGTTGAAGAACGCCGCAAGGCCGTGATGGAACGCGGGCGATCCCAGCAGGGTTAACCGTCGTTCCACTCCGGCGGCCGCTTTTCAAAGAACGCCGCCTTGGCCTCGGCAAAATCACCAGCCTGACCCAGCATCACCTGCTGACGGTCTTCCAGCGCAAAGGCATGCTCCATGCTGGCGGCATCGATGTTGAGATTGAGCGCATCCTTGGTCAGCCGCAGCCCCATCGGGCTGGTCAGCAGCATCTCGTCAGCGAGCGACAGGGCTTTGCCCAGCAGTTCCTCCTGCGCGACAATCTCGCTGACCAAACCGCAAGCCAGCGCCTTTTCGGCGGACATGAACTTGCCAGTCAGCAAGTATTCCGCGGCCACCGAACTGCCGACCAGCCGCGGCAGGAAATAGCTTGCCCCCATGTCGCAGCCGCCCAGCCCGATCTTGATATAGGCCGCGTTCATTCGCAGATCCGGCGCGGCATAGCGCACGTCGCTGGCCAGCAGCAGGGAGAACCCGCCGCCGCAGGCCGCGCCTTGGGCACAGGCGATCACCGGCTGTGGACACTTGCGCATCGCCTGCATCACCGCTGCGATCAGCCGCTGGGTCCGCCACGATTGGTGGATCGGCCCGGCATCGGGATCGGGCGCCCAGCCGCCCAGATCAAGCCCGGCACAAAACGCCCGGCCTTCGGCCCGCAGCACCACGACGCGCACCGGGGCCCGCTCGCGCAGGGTAGTGAAGTAATCGAGCAGCGCCCGGATCAGCGGCTCGTTCATCGCGTTGAGTCGGTCAGGGCGGTTCAGACTGACCACTTCCACCGCGCCGCGGGCTTCGATCGTAATAGGCTGCTCGGTCATTCGCGCGCTCCAAGTGTTGCCGAGTCCAGTTGACCCGCAAAGCCCGCCATGGCAAGGGCCTGCCCGTCCTGAACACAGTGCGCCAGGGCGGGTGTAGCTCAATGGTAGAGCAGCAGCTTCCCAAGCTGAATACGAGGGTTCGATTCCCTTCACCCGCTCCAATCCCACACCTGCGCGCGAACCCTC
>VFKS01000546.1 GCA_009885425.1 Novosphingobium sp. | reverse complement strand
GCCAGCGCTTGCTCGCCGCTCACCACTTTGATCGCGTGCATTCCCAATTGTGCGGCGGGTTTGCAGTTGATGCCCAGGTCGTCGAGGTAGATGCAATCGGACGGTTCCAGCCCAAGGTTCTCGCACATCATCAGGTAGATCCGGGGGTCTGGTTTGCGCACCCCGGCCTTGCTGCTTTCGATCACGTGTTCGAACCGGGCAAAAACCTGTTCATAGGCGTCCTTGCTGTCACCGCTGCGGGCCATCCCGGCGCCGTGGCCTGACGGCACGTTGTTGGTGATGCAGGCCAGCCGGTATCCCTCAGTCTTGAGCAGATCGAGCGCAGTGACCATCGCTGGGCGGATCGAGCCTGATAGCACTGCCAGAACCGCGCGGCCCTCCAGCGAATGGCCCAGCGCTTCGGCTTCGGCTTCGAACAGCACGTCGAACATCCGTCCGTCGATCTCGGCGCGTTCGAATTTGGCCCAGGCGTTGTCGTGCGGGTTGGTGGCATTGACCATGCGGACGAAATCGCGTGGAAGGCCACGTTCTTCCTCCAGCACATTGAACGCCTCGAACGGGGAGGCGGTGATCACGCCGCCGAAATCGAAAATGACCGCCTTGAACTGGCGCATGCCTTGTTTTCCCCTCGACGTGCTATGTTGCACCGGCACTGGCCGATCCGGCCTACCGGTGCAAGCCCTGCGCGGGTTGATCCAGATCATGGCACCGGGCAGCGCAATCGCGCAGGGTCGCTACCATGAGAGGAGAGAAGCAATGCGCTCTATTCTAGTCCAAGGCGGCCGCGACAAGGGCATGGCCGCGCGGCTTGACACCGCCATGGACCTCGCCCGGGTCCACAATTCGCATCTGACTGTCGCGATTGATACGCCAATCGGACAATTTGTGACGGTCGATCCCTATGGCGGCAGCTATGTCGCGCGTGAGGCGTTGGATGCGGCGCTGGCGGCGGATGATGAACTGGCGCAGGCCTTTGCGGGCCGGTTGGCGAAGGATGACGTGCCGTTTGACGTTGTCCAGTTTGAGACTCTGCCGCTTGAAGCGATGATCGCGGCGGCGCGGCTGGCCGATCTGGCAGTGGTCACGCGGGATTGCGGTTACGCCGGCGATCTTGCGGTCGAGGCGCGTTGCCCGGTGCTGGTACTGCGGCCGGATCAGCCCTTGCCTTTGCCGCTGGCCACCGCCTGTATCGCGTGGGATGGCACCGATCAGGCGGCGATGGCGCTGCGCAGCTGCGTGCCGCTGCTTGATGAAGGCACCGATGTTCACGTGCTGACCGTGCTGACTGACGCTCCGGACGGTTTTCCGCCGACCGATGCGCTGCAATACCTTGCGCGCCACGGGATCAAGGCCGAACTGCACGAGCTGGCCAAGGCCGGTTCAGTCGAGGAAACCTTGCTGGTCGAAGTGTCGCGGCTGGGCGGGCAAGTGCTGGTGATGGGCGCGTTCAGCCATAGCCGCCTGCGCGAATTCATGTTTGGCGGGGTATCGCGCTATTTTCTGAATGAAGCGTCGGCTCCGGCCTTGTTGATGGCACATTAATCGCACGTGGCATTGCCGCAATTGCGGTGATTCCGACCTGTCCAATGGTGCAGTGCGGCATTATTTGGGCTGCAGTGCATCGCTTCCGGGTTACGGAAAAGTGATTAAATAACTGAAAGATAAAACTTAAAAGCAGTTGCTTGCGTGGAACTGAATGACGGTTGCAAACTTTGCAACATAAAATGATCTTTTCGCACTTGCACAATAGGTGGCGGATTGGCATTTAGATCGTGCCTTTCAGGCATCCTCTCCCAAAACTTCCCAAGGCCCGGACGGCAACGTCCGGGTCCTTTTTTTGTCCTGAACCCAGCGGCAGATCAGCCAGCCCGGGCCAGCCGCGCTGTTTTCCTGCCGGGTTTGCATTTCGCCCGACCAGTTCCTAGCTTTATGCTTCACAGATCGCAGATTGGGACGCAGATGGCCGAAGCAGGCACCACCACAGTCAAACTCCAGGTTGCAGCCGCGCGGCAAGAGGAAAGCGGGAACGGCTTTGCCCGGCTACCCAAATCGGCCTTGTCCGCGCTCGGGGTGACCGAAGGCGATGTGATCGAGATTGAGGGCAAGCGGAACACGGCCGCGCGGGTGATGGCGCCTTATGCCGAAGACGAAGGGCTAGAGGTGATCCGGCTCGACGGGCTGCAGCGCGCCAATGCCGAGGTGGGATCGGGCGATCACGTTCAGGTCCGCAAGGCCGCCAGCAAGCCGGCTACCCGAGTGATCTTCGCCCCGGCCCAGCGCGAAATGCGGCTGCAAGGGCCGGGTCAGGCGCTCAAGCGCAACTTCTTTGGGCGCCCCTTGGTGGCGGGCGACCTGGTCGCCACGACTGGCCAGCAGCAGGTCCGCGATATGCCGCCCGAAGTGGCGCGGATGTTCAACGCCCCGGCCTTTGCGCTGACGCAAATCCGCCTGACCGTGGTTTCGACCGTGCCCAAGGGCATCGTCCACATCGACGAGAACACCGAAGTTGAACTGCGCGAGCAATTTGAGGAAGCGCGGGGATCGCGCGGCGATGTCAATTATGACGACGTTGGCGGGATGGGCGATACGATCAGGCAATTGCGCGAAATGGTCGAACTGCCGCTGCGCTACCCCGAATTGTTCATCCGGCTGGGCGTTGATCCGCCAAAGGGCGTGCTGCTGCACGGTCCGCCGGGGACCGGCAAGACCCGGCTGGCGCGGGCAGTGGCGAATGAAAGCGAAGCCAGTTTTTTCACCATCAACGGCCCCGAAATCATGGGCAGCGCCTATGGTGAGAGTGAGCGGCGGCTGCGCG
>VFKS01000196.1 GCA_009885425.1 Novosphingobium sp. | reverse complement strand
CGGCGGCATTCACTCGGAAAAATGTCGCACTGCGCTACGTGCTCGGTGCAATTGCCGCAGTGATTGCGCTGATTCTGTTGGTTCCTGCATTGCGGGTGTTGTTGAAGTTTGGATCACCCGATTGGTCACATTTTGCCGTCGCTTCGGCACTTGGCGGAATACTGCTGGTTTCGCTCGAATGGTTGAAGCCATTGGCGAACCGCCAGAGGGCGGTGACGGCTTAGCGGTGCTCGGGCCTTTGATCGACCCGCAACTTTATAGCTGCGTAATCACCTTTTCGAGCTTCGCCCGAATTTGAACGGCAGCCTGCTTTAGCGCCGGGTTGTCGATTGCTTCCATGGATGAAACAGGATCGATGGCCGCCACTTCGGTTTGTCCTCCACCGGCGTCGCGAACGACAACATTGCAGGGCAACATCGTGCCGACCTTGTTTTCAAGTTTGAGCGCTTCATACGCCAGAGCTGGGTTGCAGGCTCCCAGGATCCGATAATTGGGGAAATCGACCCCGATCTTTGCCTTCAAGGTTTGCTTGATATCGATCTCGGTGATGATGCCAAAACCTTCATCTTTCAGGGCCTCAACGGTGCAGGCAAGGGCCGCCTCGAACGGCATCGCAAGCATCTTGCCAAGATAGTATGCCATGTCTTGGTGCTCCTAGCGCTTGGTGTTGAAGAACAGATATTTGATAAGTGCTGCCACGGCCAAAACCAGCAGGGCAACCCCCAACCATCCACCCCAGCCCATGCCGCCCATCCAAGCGCCGCCGCCATTCATCATGCCGTTCATGGTAATCTCCTCGTTTTGGCGAATAGTCTAATTACTCATGCCGCTTATGAGCTGTTGGAATCGCGCCGATTATGTTCGCACTCGCATGTTGACCATCATGTCGCCGTCCTCATGCTCCAGATTGTGGCAATGGAAAACGTAGGTCTGATCGCCAGCGAAGTCGTGTGAGAAGTCCACTGCAAGGCGGACGGTTTCGCCGGGCCAGACCAGCACAGTGTCCTTCCAGCCAAGGTCGCTGACGATGCGGCCGCTGCCATGCACGCCGAGCGCCTCGATCTGCTTCGGACTGTTCTGACGGGATAGAACCTGGAACTGAAAACCGTGCATGTGCATGGGATGCGGCATGCTTTGTTTGGCGTTGTGCAAGTCCCAGACTTCTGTGGTGCTTCGCTTTGCGTCGATCGGAAAGGCATCCATGCGGAAGCTCTCGCCGTTGATCAGCCAGCGCATATGCCCCATCTCGATCCGCACCGTACGCTGCGAGGCTCCCTTGATATCGATCGGCAGAACTTGCGACAGCTGCGCCGGCAGCGGGCGCGGTGCTTGGGCGGGTTTCGTCACCACCAGCTTCAAAAGATTGAACTCAAGCCCGTCGTCGAGCCGCGTGCTGCCGTGGCTGCGATCCATCGAACTATCTTCGGACATGCCGTTTGACGATCCCATCATCGTCATCATGCCATCGTTTTCCATGGTATCGAATCCGAGGCTTTTGAGGAAAACTGCGTCGCCTTGACGCAACTGACTTGCGTCGAACAGCACATCGAGCCGCTCGCCAGGTGCCAGAAAGGCCTCTTTGACCGGATAAGGCCGATCGAGCAGCCCGCCGTCGGTGCCGATCACCTGATACGCCAACTGTTCTTTGCCGCGCATGAAGGCGAGCTTGTAGATGCGCGCGTTGGAGCCGTTCAGACAGCGGAACCGATAGATGCGCGGGCCGATTTCGAGATAGGCATTGGGCGTCAGGTTGACCAGCACGATGTCGCCGAGATAGCCCATCATCTTCTCGCCCGGGTCCGGCTGATAGACAAGCTGGCCAGCGGCGTTGAAGCGCTTGTCCTGGATGACCAGCGGCAGATCGGTTTCGCCAAGTTTGAGGTCGAGCGCGCTGGCGAGCCGCAGATCGTCGTCGTCTTCGACAATGAAGAAGCTGGCCAGGCCGCCATAGGCCTGCTTTGCCGTCAAATGATCAGCGTGCGTGTGATACCAATAGGTGCCGCCACGGTTGTTGACTGTGAACGCATAGGGGTACTTCGCGCCGGGAGCGATGCTGTCCATTGGATGGCCGTCCATGTTCGCCGGGATGTGCAGACCATGCCAATGAATGATCGTCGGCTCGTTCAAGCCGTTTTGCAAAGTGGCCGCGAACCGGCCGCCGCGCTTGATTTTGAATATCGGGTTTTGATAGGTCTTGCCAGCGTAGCTGGTCTCGTACAGCAAAAACGGTGAGGCCCGTCCGTCGAGGATTGGAAACGTCGCTGCGCGGGTGTTGAGCGACAGCGGCATGTCGGTCACGT
>VFKS01000519.1 GCA_009885425.1 Novosphingobium sp. | reverse complement strand
ATTGACCGAACTGGTTACGATTGCAACCGGCTTAGCGGGCGCCAAGGCCCCGGGCGATGATCCCGCGCAGGATTTCGCGGGTGCCGCCGCGCAGGCTCCAACTTGGCGCATTATGGACGATATTGGCCAGCACCCCGGCATAGGCCGCAGCCGTTCGCGGATCGGGTTCGGCATCGACCAGTTGGCGGGCGAAATCGGGCAGGGTCTGTTCCCACACCGCGCCGACATCCTTGACGATCGAGGCTTGGAGGCCCGCATCCTGCTTGTTCTGGAGCATCGCTGCGACCGAGCGCGACAGGCGGCGCAACACGGCCAATTGCGCAGTCAGCCGCCCAATTGTGGCCATCGCGGCATCGTCTTTGCGGCCTTTCAGCACTTCGATCAGCTGGTACATCAGCTCGATTGAGGAGAGGAACCGTTCGGGGCCAGAGCGTTCAAACGCCAGCTCGCTCATCACCTGATTCCAGCCGTCACCTTCGGCTCCCAACAGGTTTTTGGCGGGGACCGCCGCGTCTTCGAAATGCATTTCGTTGAAGTGATGCTGCCCGGCCAGATCGATGATCGGGCGGATTGTCAGGCCGGGGGTGTTCTTCAGGTCAACCAGCAGCTGGCTGGTGCCCTGATGCCGGTCAGCAGGCGTGCCGCTGGTCCGGCAAAACAGGATCACATAGTCCGCTTCGTGGGCAAAGCTGGTCCAGACCTTGGTGCCGGTGACACGGTACAGGTCGCCGTCGCGCACCGCCTTTGTCCGGGTTGCGGCGAGGTCTGAACCGGAGTCCGGCTCGCTCATCCCGATCCCAAAGGCCAATTCACCCTTGGCGATCCGCGGCAGGATCGTTTCCTGCTGCTCCGCCGTGCCGAACTTGATGATCGAGGGGCCGGATTGCCGGTCCGCAATCCAGTGTGCGCCGACCGGAGCGCCTGCCGCCAGAGATTCTTCGACCACTACATAGCGCTCATAGGCTGAGCGCTCATGCCCGCCGAACACCTTGGGCCACGTCATCCCCAGGTAACCGGCCTTGCCCATTTCGAGGCTGAAACCCCGGTCAAACCCATACCAGTTGTCGCT
>VFKS01000103.1 GCA_009885425.1 Novosphingobium sp. | reverse complement strand
TGCAGCTTGATCGTGCCGTCGCGCAGCTGGGTCTCATCATCGGTGACAGTTTGGTATTGAGTCATGCAACCGCATATAGTCACAATCGGCACAAATGGCTATTGCCCCCGGCATGATCGATAAAAACGCCCTGATCCAGCCCGACAAGGGCCAGCCCGCCACCGCCATCCACCTGATCGACAAGGCCGGTCTGTCCGCCTTCGTCAAAGGCCTGTCCGCGCCGCAGCGCGCCGCTTTGGCGGCGCAGAAATTTGAGGGCGATGGTTATTCCTATGCAATCGTGCCCGATGGCGATCACTGGTTTGTCGTTTCAGGCGTGGCCAATACGGAGAGCCTCTCAAGTTGGTGCATGGCCAAACTGGCCGAAGTGCTCCCGGCCGGAACCTATCGCCGGGCGGGCGGCGAACCGGGACCGGCGCTGTTCGGCTGGATGACCGGGCAGTACCGCTTTGACCGCTACCTTTCCAAGCCCAGCGAAGAAGGCGCCCGGGTGCTGCTGACCAAGGATGTCGCCGCTATCGCCCCTGCTCTGGCCGAAGCCGCCGCGACCGCGCTGGTCCGCGATCTGGTCAACACGCCCGCAGAGGACATGGGGCCTGCGCAGATCGAAGCCGAAGCGCATAACCTTGCCAAGGCGCACCGCGCGACGTTTAAGGTCACCAGCGGCGATGCGCTCGAACAGGGCTTTCCGATGGTCCACGCCGTCGGCCGAGCGGCCAGCCGGCATCACGCACCGCGGATGATCGAGCTGCACTGGGGCGATGAAAAAAACCCCAAGCTGGCAATCGTCGGCAAGGGCGTGTGCTTCGATTCCGGCGGGCTCGACATCAAACCCAGTTCCGGAATGCTGCTGATGAAAAAGGACATGGGCGGCGCGGCCCATGCCCTCGCGCTGGCCGGGCTGGTAATGCAGGCCGGATTGAAAGTGCGGCTCCACCTGCTGATCCCGGCGGTTGAAAACGCGATTTCCGGTAACGCCTTTCGCCCCGGTGACGTGCTGCGCAGCCGGGCCGGAATTTCGGTCGAGATTGGCAACACCGACGCCGAAGGGCGCTTGGTGCTGGGCGACGCGCTGACCCGCGCGGGCGAGGAGAACCCTGAGCTGGTGATCGACTTTGCCACGCTGACTGGCGCCGCCCGGGTTGCGCTCGGGCCAGACCTGCCCGCGCTGATGACGCGGCGTGATGAAACGGCCAATGAACTGCTCAAGGCGGGCGAGGCTATCGATGACCGCTGCTGGCGCCTGCCGCTGTTTGATGGCTACCGCGAATACCTCAAGAGCGACATTGCGGATCTGAACAACACTGGCTCGAACGGTTATGCCGGAGCCTCAGTGGCGGGACTGTTCCTTGACCGGTTCGTGCCAGAAGGCACAGACTGGGCCCACTTCGACACCTTTGCCTGGCGCCCCGCCGCCAAGCCTGGCCGCCCCAAAGGCGGCGACGCACTGGGCCTGCGCGCGGCCTGGGCGCTGTTAAAGGGACGGTATGGATAACTTGATAGAAGGGCAAAGCGGCGCTAATCGCCCGCTCTTCCAGTTTGGGGATTTCAACACCTTGACCGCCGCCGCCATTCCGACCGGGCAACTCAGCCTATCCGGCCCCGCTGAAAAGCTGGATGCGGCGCATTGGCCGGTGCGCGGAGATCTGGCGCATATCCGCTTGGCGGGGCGCTGCTTTGTGCCGCATTATGCTGTTCCGATGGAGCACACTGTAGTGGCCGCGGGGGCAAACTTGCTGGCGCTGAATGATGCGGCTGCCGAAGTGCGTGAGGCGCTGGCCGGGGGCACTGTGTTCAACGTGCTCGACATGAGCGGCGGCTGGGCCTGGGGCCAGGTTGGAGACGATGGTTTCGTTGGATATTTGCCGCTGACCGCGCTGGAATCGTGACTCACACAGTTTTCATCGACGGCGCCGCCGGAACCACTGGCCTCGAAATTCTCGAGCGGCTCGCACCGCGCGCAGAATTCAGCCTGCTGGTCCTCGACGAGGAACAGCGCAAAAGCGCTGCGGCCCGCCGCGATGCCTATCACGCTGTCGATTTCGCCGTGTTGTGCTTGCCCG
>VFKS01000088.1 GCA_009885425.1 Novosphingobium sp. | reverse complement strand
GGGGCAAGCAGTCCAATCGCTTGCGGCAGGCTGAGGCCGACAATGCGGCGGACCTGATGCCGATCGGGGGCCGGCAGGCCAACCTCGGCAAAGGCGGCTTCCATCGCGTTCACCACGCCGGCCTGCCCATCGACCAGCGTGCCGTCGCAATCGAACAGGGCCAACCGGGCGGTCACTTCGCCAGCGTGCGCATCAGCTGGGCGATCGCGGGACTGCCTTCGCTTTCAAGCCCCGCAGCGACCCGCGCGCGCTCATCGGCGTTTTTGTTCTGCGAAAGCTTGAGCGTTTCGCGCCAGGCCTGCACTTCCAGTTCGAACCCCACGATCCCGGCCAGCAGTCCGCGCAGCTTTTCAGGCGGCAACTTGTCCATGGTCCACGGCTGGCCTTCGGAGACACGCGCTTCGTGCAGGTCAGACAGCCCGGCGACTTGCGCCAGCGTGGCTTCGGAATCGAGCCGCCGGACCCGGCCTTCCAGTTCCAGCGCGACATAGTTCCAGGTCGGGACCTGCGCCGGATCGGCATACCAGCGCGGGCTGACATAGCCATCGGGGCCGTTGATCACGATCAGCGCAGTGCTGCGGTCCAAATGTTTGGTCAGCGCATTGCCGCGCGCCAGATGGAATTGCAGCGCACCGCCCTCTGTCAAAAGCAGCGGCACATGGGCCACGCGCGGGCCATCGGGGGTCTGGGAAAAGACCATGCCGAAGCCGATCTGCTCGATCAGCAGTTCGAGCAGATTACGGTCCTGATGGCGAAAGGAAGCGTTGGGATGCATCAGCGCTTCGGGGGTTTGCTTGGCTTTGTGGGTTTGGCGGCTGAAGCCGGCTTGCCCGGTTTAGGCGATCCCTTGCCCTTGGTCGGGCCTTTGCTCTTGGGCGGTTTGCGGGTCGCAGCGGCGCCATCAGCGCGGCCGCGGCGTTCGCCCCGGCGTTCCTTGCGGACCTGCTTGGCGTGGGCCTTGGCCTGGGCTTTCTGGACGTCCTTGGGCACCGCTGTTTCGATCACTTCGATTTCGCCATCACCCTCGCTCTGGTCAAAGCCCAATTGTTCGAGACTGGCCGCAAAATGCTCGGGCAGGTCGGCTTTCACGTCGATCATGTCGCCATCGGGATGGTCGATGATCAGGCGCCGCGCGTGGAGGTGCATCTTGCGGCTGATGCTGCCTGACAGGAACGCATCGGGCCCGCCGTATTTGCCGTCACCCACGATGGGATGGCCGATCGCCGCCATGTGGACGCGCAGCTGGTGGGTGCGCCCGGTCAAGGGTTGCAGCTCGACCCAGGAGGCGCGATTACCGGCCCGGTCGATCACGCGGTAGCGGCTGCGCGCAGTTTGCCCTTCGCCGCTTTTGTCGACCATCATCTTTTCGCCGCCGCTGCCGGGCTGCTTGCCCAGGGGCAAGTCAATCAGCCCCTCTTCGATATCGGGCACGCCGATCACCAGCGCCCAATAGATCTTGCGCGCGGTGCGTCCGGAAAAGCGCTTGGAAAAATAGGATGCGCTGCCCGGAGTGCGTGCGATCAACAGGACGCCCGAGGTATCCTTGTCGAGCCGGTGGACCAGCCGCGGGCGCGGGCCATCGGCCGCATAGGCATCGAGCAAGCCATCGACGTGCTGAAACGTGCCGCTGCCGCCTTGCGTTGCCAGACCCGGCGGCTTGTTGAGCACGATCGCGGCGCGGTCTTGCGTGATGACCATTGAATCCGCCAGCGCCAGTTGTTCTTCGGTGAGCGGCTTACGTTCACGCGCCTTACGCTCTGGCGCGTCGCCGCCGGGGGGAACGCGGATTACCTGACCGGCAGCGATCCGGTCGGCCACATCGGCGCGCTTGCCATCGAGCCGGATCTGTCCGGTGCGGGCCCAGCGGCTGACCGTGGCAAAGCCGACCTGCGGCAGGTGGCGTTTGAACCAGCGGTCCAGCCGGACCCCGTCATCGTCTTGCTGAACGGTGAACTGGCGAACGGTATCCGCCGGAATGAGGCCGCGCGTTGTCATGCAAATGTCCTTGCCAGAGCGAGGCCAGCCAGCAAACCAGCGACCCCGCCTGCCAGCGAGAGAGAGGCGTAAAGCGCCGCGCTGAGCCACTGGCCACGCTGGGCCAACTGCACTAGCTCAAGGCTGAACGCGGAAAATGTGGTGAAGCCGCCGAGCAGACCGACGCCGAGCGCGAGCCGCCATGTTTCGCTGGCTTGCCCGCCGCGCAGGAGCCATCCCGACAGCAGCCCCATCGCCAGGCTGCCGAGCAGGTTGACGCTGAATGTGGCCCAGGGAAATTGCGCCGAGGGGACCAGCCGACCCGCCACGAACCGCAACCACGCGCCAGCCCCGCCGCCCATGGCGACCAGCAGCGAGGATTGGATGAAACCGGGAGCAGACATCGCCGCCTCTTAGGTGACTGGCCCTTTGCCAGCAAGTGCGGGGTTTTTCGGGCGCCACGGCCGCTATTTATGGTTAACATTCGCCAGGCAGCCAGCAACCAAATGCGGAAACGCAATAACAAGAATGTGACATTGCAGATTATTGTTGCTGCAGCGTGAAATAACCGCATGATCAGTCGCAAGAGCGCGAGAACGCAAGTAAACCGCGCCCTAATCCAAGAAAAACAGGGGCTTTCCGACATGTCAGTCAATTCATCGATTCGTTTTCGATTCAGCCGCGCTGTGTCCGCTGGGGCCAGCTTTGCCGCTCTGGCCGTGGCGCTCGCCGCTTCGCCAGCGCTGGCCGATTCGTCCCCCGCGCCCGAAGCGATGGACTTGCTCGGCGACGCCGGGCTTGAAGTCAGCGTTCAACGCGCCGCGCAAACGACCTATTGGCGGCCTGCCCAAACCGGCCAGATCGACACGCAGGTCCGCACGG
>VFKS01000555.1 GCA_009885425.1 Novosphingobium sp. | reverse complement strand
GTCCCGTCCCACCCGGGCATCTCTTCATAGATCGGCTCGACCGCCGCCTGATCGGCGGCGTGGCTGGGGAAATAGTCGAGCAGAGTCTCTGTCCCATCGGCCCGGCGCAGTTTGTAGCCGACGCAGATCTTCACCGTTTCGAACCCGTCAAGCACGTCGACCTTGGTCAGTGCGATCCCGGTAACACCGCTGATCGTGCAGCTTTGCCGGGTCAGAACCGCATCGAACCAGCCGCAGCGACGCTTGCGGCCCGTAACAGTGCCGAATTCGTGACCGCGCTCACCCAGCCGCTGGCCGGTTTCGTCCTCCAGCTCGGTCGGGAACGGGCCAGAGCCAACGCGGGTGGTGTAGGCCTTGACGATCCCGAGCACGAAGCCAGGCGCAGATGGCCCCATCCCCGATCCGCTGGCCGCGGTGCCGCTGACGGTGTTGGAGCTGGTGACGAACGGGTAGGTGCCGTGATCGACATCAAGCAGCACGCCCTGCGCGCCTTCGAACAGGATCCGCTTGCCGGCCTTGCGCGCCTGATCGAGCGTGCGCCAGACCGGCTTGGCAAAGGGCAGCACAAAGGCGGCGATGTCCCACAGATCTGCCAGCAGCCGTTCGCGGTTGATCGGGTCTAGGCCGAACCCACTGCGCAGTGCGTCGTGATGCGCGCAGATCCGGTCGAGCTGCGGGCCGAGATCATCAAGGTGTGCCAGATCGCAGACCCGGATCGAGCGGCGGCCGACTTTGTCTTCGTAAGCCGGGCCGATCCCGCGCCGGGTGGTGCCGATCTTGCCAGCGCCACTGGCATCTTCGCGCAAAGCATCGAGATCGCGGTGGAACGGCAGGATCAGCGGGGCATTTTCGGCGACTTGCAGGTTTTGCGGATTGATCTCGACGCCCTGCCCCTTGAGCTTGGCCACTTCATCGCGGAAGTGCCAGGGATCGAGAACCACGCCATTGCCGATCAGGCTGAGCGTTCCGGTGACGATGCCGCTGGGCAGCAGGGAGAGCTTGTAGACGTTTTCGCCAACCACCAGCGTGTGCCCGGCGTTGTGTCCGCCCTGAAAGCGGACCACGGCATCGGCGCGGCTGGCCAGCCAGTCGACAATCTTGCCCTTGCCTTCATCGCCCCACTGGGCGCCGATCACGGTAACGTTGGCCACGGAAATTCCTTTGCAAGGGCATCAAATCCGTGCCGCGCACTAGGGGAAGCAAAGGCAGAGGGCAAGGCGCACGCTGCCCCATTAGCGCGACAATCCGCGACAAATTGCGGCTGGAACGGAAACCATTGCGCAATAATCTGGCTGCAAAGGGAGTAAGACCATGCGCAAGACCATCATTCTCACCCTGACAGCCACCGCTTTGATCGCTGGCACCCTTGCCGAAGCCCGCCCAGGTGACCGGCTGCGCGCACGGTTCGGCAGTGCTGAAACTGTCGCCCTGATCGCCCAGCCACCGGGCAAGCAGACGCTGAGCTATGGCAGCGACAAGCTGCAGGCCCTCGATTTTTATCCGGCCGTAAATGGCAACAAGCGCGCGCCGCTGGTGGTATTCGTCCACGGCGGCGGGTGGCAGCGGGGCAGCAAAGATAACGGCACCGGCCAGTGGAAAGCGCCGCACTATACCGGCCTTGGTTATGCCTTCGTTTCGATCAATTACCGGCTGGTGCCCGATGCCACGGTCGAACAGCAGGGCGCCGATGTCGCCGCCTCGCTGCGCACCCTGATCGACAGCGCCGCACGGCTGGGATTTGACCCCACCCGGATCGTGATCATGGGCCACAGTGCCGGCGCGCATCTGGTCGCGCTGGTCGGGACCGATGAGACCTATCTGCGCAGCGCAGGCCTGTCGTTTGCCAATCTGGACGGGGTAATCCCGATCGACGGCGCGGCCTATGATGTGGCGCAGCAGATGCAGGACGGGCCGGGGATGATGAAGGACACCTATGTTCAGGCCTTTGGCAGCGATCCTGCCCGCCAGCGCGCACTCTCGCCGACACTGCACGCGGCTTCGCCCAATGCCCCGGCGTTCCTGATCATCCATGTCGGACGCGATGATGGCGTGGCACAATCGATCAAGCTGGAAAGCGCGCTGAAGCAGGGCGGCACCCGGGTCCAGCGCCAGCAGTTCGATGGGCGCGGGCTGAGGGGTCACATGCAGATAAACCGCAGCCTGGGCGATCCGGCCTATCCCGCCACCCCGGTGGTCGACGCTTGGCTGAAATGGGTGTTCAGGGGCTAAAGCCGAACCGC
>VFKS01000520.1 GCA_009885425.1 Novosphingobium sp. | reverse complement strand
GCGCCGTGGAGCCTGCGCAATGAGCGGGTGCTGGGTCAGGTCGTGCTGGTCTCGACCAACGGCGGGGTAACGCTCGCCACCGGCAACAATGCCAGCGCGACCGGCGGCTATGTCGACAATGATCCGGCCTACCTCGCGCTACAGGCCCGCAAGGGCGAGTTGGACGAGATCGCGTTCGATGCCGAGGCCAAGCGGCTGGGCGTGGAGTGGATCAAAGCCAATCCGGGGAAATTTGTCGCGCTGATGCCGGTCAAGTTCTTCAAACTGTGGGGCCCGGATGGCGAAGCGGTGTGGAGCTATGAGAAGGGCGCAGCGAGCTATGCCGCTCATTCCGGGCTCTACAAAGCGGTGCGCTGGGCCAATCAGGCGTGGTACTGGATGCTGCTCGGCCTGTTTGCCGCGGCTGCCGTGGTGCAGCTGCGCCGCCGCTGGCGGGCCGGGACCAGGCCGTTCGATTGGTGGCTGCTACCCTATGGGATCGCCGCCTATCCCACCGCGATCTGTCTGGTTTTCTCGGGCCAGACCCGGTTCCACTATCCGGCGATGCCGTTCATTGCGATCAGTGCGGCCTGGCTGCTGGCCGATTGGCTGGCGCGCCGAAATCCCGAATTGGTTGAGCCTTAACCCTTGCCATGCTAGGGGCGCGTCCATGCTGATCGCACGCGCCTTTTCGCTGACTACCACCACCACCCGGGATCACCCGGGGCGGGCTGCTTTCGCCTGAGGCGACAAGCGCCGCCGTCCGGGTTCGGGCGGCTGGCGTTTCCCCCGAACCTGTCAATCCCAACGCCGCCCCTTCCGGTGCGCCTCGGCTTGTGCCAAAGCGCCCGGCAAGAACGACGAGAGTGACCATGTCAGACCAGTACACAATCAGCCTTCCCGATGGTTCGGTGCGCGAAATGCCGGCCGGTTCGACCCCTGCCGATGTTGCTGCGGCAATTGGTCCGGGCCTCGCCAAAGCGGCACTGGCCGCGCGCGTTGATGGCGAGCTGGTCGATCTGACCCTGCCGTTCACCGGCGATGCCAGCCTGGCTCTGGTGACCGCGCGGGATGAGGCCGATGCGCTTGACCTTGCCCGGCACGATTTCGCCCACGTTCTGGCCGAAGCGGTTCAGGCGCTGTTTCCGGGCACGCAAATCACGTTCGGGCCGAGCACCGACGACGGCTTCTATTACGATTTCGCACCAAAAGACCGCGCCTTCACCGACGAAGACTTGCCCGCGATCGAAGCGCAGATGCGCAAGATCATCGCCGCCAACAAGCCGCTGCGCCGCGAAGTGTGGAGCCGCGAACAGCTGATTAGTCGGTGGAAGCAGCAGGGCGAAAGTTTCAAGGCCGAATGGGCCGCCGAGCTGCCGGGTGACGAACCGCTGACGGTTTATTGGTCGGGTGATGACTGGCTTGATATGTGCCGCGGGCCGCACCTGCCTTCGACCGGCAAGCTCGACCCCAACGCGTTCAAACTGACGCGGGTTTCGGGCGCCTATTGGCGCGGCGATCAGGCCAATGCGATGCTCAGCCGGGTCTATGGCACCGGCTGGCTCAACAAGAAGCAGCTTGAGGAACACCTGATCCGGCTGGAAGAAGCCGCCAAGCGCGACCACCGCAAGCTCGGCGCAGAGATGGACCTGTTCCACCTGCAGAGCGAGGCCCACGGCAGCGTCTTCTGGCATCCCAAGGGCTATCTGATCTGGCGCGAGCTGGAGGCCTATATGCGCCGCGCGATCGATGGTGGCGGGTATAACGAAGTCAAGACGCCGCAGCTGATGGACGCCAAGCAATGGGAAGCCTCAGGGCATTGGGGGAAATATCGCGAGAATATGTTCGTCGTTCCTGACGAGATTCCCAACGCCGATGACGACGACCAGATCCTGAGCGGCAAAAGCGACCTGATGGCGTTGAAGCCGATGAACTGCCCGGCCCACGTGCTGATCTTCCGGCAGGGAATCAAAAGCTACCGCGATCTCCCGCTGCGGATGGCGGAGATGGGCTGTTGCCACCGCAACGAACTCCACGGCGCGCTGCATGGCTTGATGCGGGTCCGGCAGATGACGCAAGACGATGGCCACATCTTTTGCCGCGAAGACCAGATCGTCGATGAGGTCCGGACATTCTGTGATCTGCTCGACAAAGTCTACAAGGACCTGGGCTTTGAAAGCTATGCGATCAAGCTTGCCCTGCGGCCCGAGAAGCGCTTTGGCACCGACGAAATGTGGGACCGGGCGGAGAACGATCTGCGCGAAGCCGTGCGGCTCGCGGGGCGTTCTGGTCCTGAATATCAATGGGAAGAACTCCCCGGCGAAGGGGCGTTCTATTCGCCCAAGCTTGAGTTCCATCTGACTGACGCAATCGGACGGACGTGGCAGTGCGGAACGATCCAGCTCGACTATGTCCTGCCTGAACGGCTCGACGCCTCATACATCGGGGAAGACGGAGAGAAGCACCGCCCGGTGATGCTCCACCGCGCCATTCTGGGCACTTTCGAGCGCTTCATCGGCATTCTGATCGAGCATCACGCCGGACGCTTCCCGGTCTGGCTCGCCCCGGTTCAGGCTGTGGTCGCGACAATTGTATCAGACGCCGATGGCTATGCCGCCGAAGTGACCGCGCAGCTCAAGGCCGCCGGGATCCGGGTCGAAACCGATCTGCGCAACGAGAAGATCAACTACAAGGTCCGCGAACACTCGCTGCAAAAGGTCCCGCACCTGCTGGTGGTGGGCAAGCGGGAGGCCGAAGAGGGCACCGTCGCCGTCCGCACCTTGGGCGCCGAATACCAGAAGGTCATGCCGCTGGCCGAGGCGATTGCCATGCTGAAGGGTGAAGCAACCCCGCCGGACTTGCGTTGATGCGGGATCGGCAAGGTCAGGACAGGGAAACGCGGCCATGAGTCTTCTGATCAAGCTTTCTCTGGCCTTGAACATTGCGGTTCTGGTTCCGGTATGCCTCAGTTTGCTGACAGGGGCAGATGGAACGCTGACCGCATATGGCCCGCCCTCGCCAGCGCGTGGCATCCTGTTGTCGATCTACCTTGCCATTCTGCTGGTATCGATCGGTCTGCTATTCAAGCCGGTTCCGGCGATGGTGGCGGCCCTGTTGATCGTGCAGATCGTCTATAAGGTCACGACGCCATTCACGGTCGGCACTCTTGGCAACCCGGTCGTGCTGAGCAACCTCGCCATCGCAGCCTTTCACGCGTTTACGCTTCGGTCAATTTTCGCACACAGTGCGACTTGAAAGGAAATCGAAGCAATGGGGGCAGATCTGCTGGGCGGCCTGACCGAAGTCCAGATCGGCGTCGCGCTTGCCGCTGCGCTGAGCGCGGCATTCGTGCGGGGGCTGGCCGGGTTTGGCATGGCAATCCTGTTGGTGCCAGTGCTGGGCCTCGCGGTGCCTCCAGCCGAAGCGGTGGTCGTGGCCAATTGGCTGGGGCTGCTGATCGGGTTGGTTGGGCTCAAGAAGATCATCGGTGCGAGCGAACGCAGTGCTTTTGTAATTGCGGCGGTGGCAGTGGCGGCGACTCCGCTGGGGGTCTGGCTGCTAACGGTAACCGATCCTGCGCTGGCCCGGCTGCTGATCGCCCTGATTGCGCTCGGCTCGTTCGTGCTGGTCCTGCTGCCCAAACGGCCTGCACACCATGTTCCGGGCAATGCCGAAACCGGTGCAACCGGGCTGGTTTCAGGGGTGCTGACTGGATTTGCCGGGATGCCGGGGCCGCCGGTGGTGCCCTATTACTTGCGCCGCGAAATCACCCCGGCGCTGGCCCGAGCCTCGATGATGACGATCTTCATAGCGACCTCGCTGGCCGGGGTGCTTTCGGCCTCAGCATTGGGCGTTGCGACTTGGCGCGAACCGCTGTTTGCCGCGGTACTGTTTCCGGCAGTTTTGCTCGGCAACTGGCTGGGGCAAATGGCCTTTGGCAAGGTCAGCGATGCAGCCTGGAGGACGTTTACCGGCGGTGTACTGGGTCTGGCCGCCGCAGCGGCGCTGTGGAAGCTGTTACAGGCCTAAGGACGGCAGCGCCTGTCCGGCAACGATCAGAATTGTCGCGCAGCCCATCACTAGAAACTGACGCAGCAGTTCTGCCGGTTCGGGCAAGGGCTGACGTACAGCAAGGGCGAGAACGCGGGCCATTGCCAGCTTATCGGCCCAAACCCGTTACCGAATGGTAAACTCAACCCGCTTCGAACAGCGCCTTCAGATCCTTTTTGAGGATCTTGCCATTGGCATTGCGCGGCAGAGTCTCGCCATGAAACAGGATCCGCACCGGCACCTTGAATGCCGCCAACCGCTCGCGCACATGGCTTTGCAGCTCGGCCTCGGTGGCAGTCATTCCCGCTGACAAGTGGACCACAGCGGCGGGTTCCTCGCCCAGGGTGCGGTGGGGGATGCCGACCACCGCCGCGTCCATCACCGCCGGGTGATCGTAGAGCGCGTTTTCAACCTCGGAGGAGTAGATATTTTCTCCGCCGCGGATCACGATGTCCTTGGCCCGGTCGGCGATGAAGCAGAAGCCTTCGTCATCGAGATAGGCCAGATCGCCGGTGCGGACCCAGCCATCGACGAAGGTTGCGGCGCTGGCTTCGGGGTTTTGCCAATAGCCTGCCACGATCATTGGCCCGCGCGCCCACAGCTCGCCGATCGCGCCAGCAGGCAGCACTGTCACGCCGTCCTCACCCCGAATTTCAAGGTCGGCTGCCGCCACGGCCGGACCGCAGCTGGTCGGCCGGTTGAGATAGTCCTCGCCCGAATGCGAGGTGACGGTGGCGGTGGTTTCGGTCATCCCCCAGCCGTTGCCGGGCAGTGCGCCGAACTCCTCATAGATCCGCCGGACCAGCTCGGGCGCAGACGGCGCGCCGCCATAGCCAATCGTTTCAAGGCTGGAGAGATCGTAGTTCGCCCGGTCAGGGTGTTCGAGCAATTGCCAGGCAATCGTCGGCACCCCGCCAGTGGCGTTGACCTTCTCGCGCTCGATGATTCCGAAAGCCTGGACCGGATCCCATTTGTACATGAAGATCAGCGTGTGACCGCCGGCGATCGCGCCCATCATGGTCGCCGAACAGGCGGTGGCGTGGAACAGCGGGATTACCGTCAGCATGGTCTTACGGGTGGGTTCCGGCAAAGCCTCACCCCGGCGCAGAACGCTGCGGGCGGCGGCATAACCGCTGGAGAGGATGTTGGTGGTAAGGTTGCGGTGCGTACCCAGCGCGCCCTTGGGATTGCCGGTGGTGCCAGAGGTGTAGAGGATCGTCGCGGGATCGTCCGAGGCAATTTCGACAGCGGGCAGATCGACGTCGGGCAAGTCCGCCCAGCCTGCTGACGGCCCGATAATATCTTCCATCCGGGTTGCCCCCGGCACTGCCCCAGCGGCGCGGGCCACCAGCACCTGCTCCAGCGCGGGTAGCTCGGCAAAGTGCGGCGCGGCGCGGTCCAGCCGTTCGGGGTCACAGATCAGCACTTTCGCGCCTGAATTGGACAGACCGTAGCTCAGCTCCGGCCCGGTCCACCAGGCGTTGAGCGGGACGCAGATTGCCCCCAGCGCGGTGATCGCGAAAAAGGCCACCGGCCATTCGGGCAGATTGCGCATCGCCAGCGCAACCCGGTCACCCTTGCTAACGCCCTGCGCTTGCAAATGCGCGGCCAGCACCGCAGCGGCACGGAACCAGCTGTCAAAGGACACCCGCTCGTCTTCATAGATCAGGAACGTAGCATCACCGTGGGTCCGGCCATGCCGCGCGAGCGCGGCGAGGCTGGGCATGGCGTTTTTCCAGACCCGCGTCGGCACTCCGCGGATCTCGATCAGCTCCATCTCGAACGGCATGCCCGGCGCGCAGAGCAGGTCCTGCACCTGCGCCACGCTGCGCGCGGGCCAGCCGTCCGGGATTACAAAGCCTTGGGTCATGCCGGGATGGCGTTGAACGGGATACCTTTGTCTGGCCGGTGATCCTGCGGCAGGCCGAGGATCTTTTCGGCGATGGTGTTGAGCAACACCTCGTCCGACCCGCCCGCGATCCGCCCGGTTGGCGCGTTAAGCCATGAGGTGCCCCAGTCGGTCTTGACGAAGGCGTGCTCGTCAAAGGCCAGGCCTTGGTTCCCACGCATATCCATCGCCAGTTCTGACAGCTTTTGCCGGCTGCGCACCGCGACCAGTTTCTGCAAGGAACCTTCCGGCCCCGGCTGCATTCCGGCCATCATCATCGCAAAGGCGCGCGCGGTGATCGAATCGAGCCCGGCCCGCATCGCGTGGTTGCGAGCAATCGCCGAGCGCATCCGCCCGTCCTCAATCGCAGGCCGTCCATTCAGATCGGTCTCCTTGGCCAGCTTGACGAACTCATCCAGATGCGGGCCAAACCCGCCGCTGTCGGTCGCGATATAGCGTTCGATCATCAGCGTGTGGAGCGATACGGCAAAGCCAGCTCCAACCGCGCCAAGCCGCTGCGAATCCTCCACCCGAACATCGTCGAAGAACACTTCGTTGACGTGGCTGTCACCGCCCGCCAGCTTGATTGGGCGGACGTCGACGCCCTTGGCCTTCATGTCGATCCAGAAATAGGTCAGCCCCTTGTGCTTTGCGACCGTCGGGTCAGAGCGGGTGACGATCACGCCGTAATCGCAATACTGCGCCCATGAGGTCCAGATCTTCTGGCCGTTCATTTTCCAGCCGTTGCCATCGGGCTCAACCTTCGTGCGCAAAGCCGCGAGGTCAGAGCCGCCCGAAGGTTCGGAGAACATCTGGCACCAGATTTCCTCACCGCGCAGCGCCTTGACCACCCGTTCCTTCACGAACGCCTTGTCTTCGCAGTAGTGCATCAGGATCGGTACCGGCATCCCCAGCGAAATCCCGAAGAACCCGACCGGCATACCGAACTGCATCTCTTCGCCATCGAAGGCGATCTTGTGCAGGTGGGTCAGGCCTTGTCCGCCCATATCGACTGGCCAATTGATCCCGCCGAACCCGGCATCGTACTTGGCTGCCATATATACGCGGCCCAGCGCCAGGTCCTGCTCAACCGTGTTGCCGGCGCGCGCATCGCGGCCATATTTGGCGTCCATGGTTTCAAGGAAAGCGCGGGCGCTGGCCCGATAGGCGTTCAGATCGCTCATGCCTTTTCTCCGCTCAATTCGTTCACCAGCACGTCTTCCCAGAACAGCAGGTTGCCGCATTCGACCGCCAGACTGCGGGCCCGGCGCATGTGAAGATGCAGCCCCAGTTCCCAGGTCACCCCGATCCCGCCGTGGATCTGGATGCAATCGCGAGCATTGGTATCATAGGCCTCGGTCGCCGAGATCCGGGCATCGGCGGCGGCGAGCAGGAACTCACTGGTCCCTTCCTGTGCGGCGGCGTGGATGCAATTGGCCCGGGCCACTTCGACCAACCCGTACATTTCGGCGATCCGGTGCTTGATCGATTGGAACGCGCCGATCAGCTGGCCAAAAGCCTTGCGGGTCACTGCATAATCGCGCGCGACATAAAGCAGTGCTTCGGCCCCGCCGACCTGTTCGTGCGCCGTGACCACCGCCATCCGGGCCAGCACGTCCAGCGCCAAAGCCCGCGCGGCATCGCCCAGCGCGATCAGCTTGGCCGGCGTATCGGCAAAGGCGAGGTCGGCATAGAGCCGGGAATTGTCATAACTATCGACCGCGCTGCGGCTGGCATTCGCCAGTTCGACCACCACAAGGGCCAGTTCGCCAGCGCAGCTGGCCCAGACCAGAGCCAGATCGGCCTTCAGACCGCCTGCCACGGCAGGCTTCACGCCAGTCAGCTTGCCATCGGCGAAAGTGACTGCCGGAACCGGCGGCAGCACGGCGTTTCCTTCGGCAAAGGCAACACTGCCGATTGCCTCGCCGCTGGCCAGTTTGGGCAGCCATTCGCTGGCTAATGCGGCATCGCTGCCCTGCACCAGCGCCTGCGCCAGACCGTAACCGCCGGTCAGGAACGGCGCGCCCGAAGTGGCCGCCCCGCAGGCCTGCGCAACCAGCCCCAGTTCGGTCAGGCCAAGGCCCAGACCGCCGTATTCTTCCGGGATCGCCAGCGCGGTCCAGCCCTGCTCGACCGCAGTGTCCCAGAACGGCTGATCGCATTCGCCGACCTGCTCGAGCAGTTTCAGCAAGCGATCTTTCGAGGTGCGCGCATCAAGCACGCGGCGCGATTCGGTGGCGATGGCCTGCTGGCCCTCGTCGTACAGAATGGACATCGGAAATTCTCTCCTTGGCACCTTCTTAATCGTTCGATTAAAAAGCGCAATCAAGTACAAAAGGACATGACCATGATTCCCGACCCGCTGTTCGATTTCACCGACAAGGTGGTGCTGGTCACCGGCGGCTCGCGCGGGCTGGGTTATCGGATGGCCATGGCCTTTGCGGAGCGCGGCGCTGATCTGATCGTGGCCAGCCGAAAGCTCGAAAACTGTGAGAAGGTGGCGGGCGAAGTCCGCGCGCTAGGCCGCCGGGCGCTTGCCGTCGGTATGCACGCCGGACGCTGGACCGATTGCGACGCCTTGATCGAGCAGGCTTACGGCGAATTCGGCCGGGTCGATGTGCTGGTCAACAATGCCGGAATGTCGCCCGCCTGCCCCAGCCATGAACTCACCGAAGCGCTGTTCGATTCGGTGCTCAATCTCAATTTCAAAGGTCCGTTCCGGCTCGCCAGCCAGATCGGCCACCGGATGCGCGAGGGCAGCGGCGGGGCGATCATAAACATCAGCTCGATCGCTTCGATTCGCGCCGCACCTGGCGTGGTACCCTATTCCGGGGCCAAGGCCGCGCTCAACGCGATGACCGTTTCGCTGGCCTGCGAATATGCCCCCAAGGTCCGGGTCAACGCGATCGTCGCGGGCGCTTTCCTGACCGACATTGCCGAGGCGTGGGAGCCGGAAAAGCGCGAGAAGCAGCCAGTCGCGCTGGGGCGACCGGGGCGGCCGGAAGAAATCATCACCGCCGCGCTGATGCTGGCCAGTTCCGCCTCATCCTATACCACCGGTGAGCTGCTGCATGTCGATGGCGGCGCGCTTTAGGCCATAACCAAGGCGTTCTGGCAGGGCCAGTCCTCAATCTTTGCGACAATCGGTTCGATCGGGGCCGGATCAGCACCGCTTCGCCCATCATTCTCATGGCCCCGATCATTAACCCGAAGTTGATGAATGCCCCAGCCCCGATCCAGATCGAACGCGGCAGTGCGGCACTGGGATCGATCAGCTCAGCCCAAGCGAAAGGACAGAATATTACGAAACTTCATTCCACTGCAGTTGATTATGACGAATTTGCGCCACTTAGGGATAATGCTTGCAAGCGCTGGCTGGGTCAATCAACTAGCGTCAGGTGATGAAACAAGCAGCTGACACGATTTTGGCGCAGGACGTGGATTCCGGGCTCATTGCCCGGCTTGAGCTGATCGACACCCGGCTACGCTGGCTGTCATCGTGGATCATTCATAACGCCAACCACTTGCGCGAAAGCCGCGACGGCCTGAAAGTCGGCGGTCATCAGGCGAGCTGTTCTTCGATCACGACGATCATGACCGCGCTGT
>VFKS01000283.1 GCA_009885425.1 Novosphingobium sp. | reverse complement strand
CGCCCCTCCATGGCAGATACGTTGGCCGCGACCTTTGGGGGTAATGCGATGTCTGCTCCGGCTCATGTCCGCAGCGCCTATGGCAAGATGAAAGCGTTCGGGCTGTGAACGCCTTGCTCTCGCGCTTCTCGATCAGCGCCTTTGCGCTCCCGGCAGGCATTCTCACCCTGATTGGGCTGATGGTGGTGCCGACCCCGGCGCTGGTGCTCGACGTGTTCTTTGTCCTCAATATCGCGCTGTCGGTGGCGATCTTGATGGCGGCAATGAATGCCGAAAAGCCGCTTGATTTCAGCTCATTTCCGTCGGTTCTGCTGTTCGCGACGCTGCTGCGGCTTTCGCTCAACGTCGCCTCGACCCGGGTGGTGCTGGTGCATGGGCACGAGGGCGGCGCGGCGGCTGGTCATGTAATCGAGGCGTTTGGGGCATTTCTGGTCGGCGGCAATTTCGCGGTCGGGCTGTTCGTGTTCATGATCCTGATGATCATCAACATGGTGGTGGTCACCAAGGGCGCCGGCCGGGTTTCCGAAGTCTCCGCCCGCTTCACGCTTGATGCCTTGCCGGGCAAACAGATGGCAATCGATGCCGATCTCGCGGCCGGGCTGCTGACCGCCGACGAAGCCAAGGCCCGCCGCCGCGAAGTAGCGACCGAGGCTGACTTCTATGGCTCGATGGATGGTGCCAGCAAGTTCGTCAAAGGCGATGCGATCGCCGCGTTGCTGATCCTGGGGACCAACATCATTGCCGGTTTCGCGCTGGGCATGATCAGCCACGGGCTGAGTGCTGGCGAAGCCGCCGAGGTCTATGTCACTCTGGCGGTCGGTGATGCGCTGGTCGCGCAGGTGCCTTCGTTGCTGCTGTCAATCGCAGCGGCAATCATCGTCACGCGAGTTTCGGATAACCGGGACCTTGCCGGGCAGATCGGTGGCCAGCTGGCTAACCCGAGCACCTGGCTGCCAGTGGCGGTGATCCTGGGCGCGATCGGGGCGATCCCGGCCATGCCGCAAACGATCTTTCTGCCCGCCGCCGGGCTGGCTGGATGGCTGTGGCATAGCCTGAGCAAACGGGCCGCTCGGCCGGCACCGGTGGCCGAAGCGGCGCCACCGCCAGATCCGGGCCGGATCGAACTGGCCGATGTTTCGGACCATACGCTGGTGACGATCGAACTGGGCTATGGCCTGGTCCATCTGGTCGATGATCGGCGCGGATCGCCGCTGGTCGCGCGGATTACCGGAGTGCGCAAACAGCTGAGCCAAGGCTTCGGCTTTGTCGTGCCGCAGTTCCGGGTCCGCGACAGTCTGGACCTGCCACCCAGCGAATACCGGATCCTGCTCGGCGGTGTCCCGATTGGCGGCGGGGTGCTGCGCGCCGACAAGGTTCTGGCGATCGATTCGGGTGAGGTTCGGACCGGCAGCAACCTGCCCGGCGAACCGACGCTTGACCCCAGCTTTGGCTGTCCGGCGCTGTGGATTGATCCGGCCGCCCGCGATCTGGCGATTGCCGAGGGCTATCTGACCGTCGATGCCTCAACTGTCGTCGCGACCCAGCTCAACCAGCTGCTAGGCGACCGCCCGCAGGCGCTGTTCGGCCCCGACGAGATGAAAGCGATCCTCGACGCGGTGAAGGACCATTCGGCCGGGCTGGTCGATGCGCTCCTTCCGCAGCCGCTGAGCCTGGCTGCGCTGACCCGCATTTTCCGGGGGCTATTGGAAGACGGCCTGCCGATCGCTCATCCGCTGCCGATCCTGTCGGCGCTGGCGAACGCGGTGCAGCAAAGCCACGAGCACGACCGGCTGATCGAGCTGGTCCGCTCGGAGCTCGGCGGAATGATCGTCGGGCGGATTTGCGGCCCGGCGCAGCGGCTGCCGGTTCTGACACTCGATGCCCAGCTGGAAGCGGCGATTGTTCAGGGGCTTAGCGATCCCGTCACCGGACAACCGGTGATCGAGCCCGACCTGGCTCGCGGGATCGGCGAACACGTCGCCGCGCTGGTGGGCGAACGCGGTGCTGCCGCGCCGCCAATGGCGCTGGTGGTCCAGCCGCGGGCGCGCCGCGCTCTCGCTGCGCTGCTGCGGATGCGCGCGCCGGCGGTGCTGGTGATCTCGATTGCCGAGCTGCCGCCCGCCCAACCGATCGAAGTTGTAGCCGTGATCGGTGGCCCCGCGCCGCCCCCTCCGGCGCTGCCACCTGCCGATTCAACCCAAGAAACCGAAAGCGTCTTTGCATGATCCACGATCAGAGAAGCCTGACCCCAAGCAATCTCGTCAAAGCGGTCAACCCCGCTAGCGCCTATCGCGGTGACCACGCCGAGCGGATCCGCCGGTTCGTGCCGATGGTCCGCCGCCTCGCCTGGCATATGCACGGCGGGGGGCGACAAGGCATCGAGCTCGAAGACCTGATGCAGGCCGGGATGGTCGCTTTGACCGAATGTGCCCAGCGTCACGCCGGCCCCGGCGAGGATGGCTTTGCCGCCTACGCCAAAATGCGGGTGCGCGGGGCGATGGTCGATCTGGTTCGCCGCCAGTTGCCGCTGTCGCGCGGCGGGGCCGAACGGCGGCGCCAGCTGCGTGAGGGGGAGACCCGGCTGCGCGGCGAATTGGGCCGTGATCCCGATGGCGCCGAACTGGCCGCAGCCTTGGGGGTCAGCGAGGTTGAACTGGCAGCGTTGCGCAGTGCGGCCGAGCCGGTTCGGCTCGAATCGCTCGACGAAGCCTATTCCGACAGCGATCTGGCCTATGCCGATGCCCGGCCCGGCAGCTTTGATATGCTGGCCGATGCTGAACTGCGCGAAAGCGTGGCGGCGGCGATCGGGCAGTTGCCGGACCGGCTGCAACTGATCGTACAGCTCTATTTCGTCGAGGAGCTCAATCTGGCCGAAATCGCTGAAACACTGTCAGTTTCGGTGCCGCGGGTACACCAGCTCAAAGCGCAGGCGATTGACAAGTTGCGGGCTGAATTGGCCCAAGTGGCAGAAATCATCTGACTTGCGCTTTGTCGGGCCGGGGGGCCAATGCAGTGCCATGTCCGCTTGCGATATCTGCGCCGTCCGCAACCGTGCCATCTGCTCGTTGCTTGATAACGAGGAGCTTGAGGCGCTCAATATGATCGCGCGCCGCCGCACGCTGGAGCCGGGCGAATCATTGATCTGGGAGGGGGAGGATTCGGTCCTCGTCGCCAATGTCATCGAAGGCGTGCTGAAACTTTCGACCGGGACCGAGGATGGGCGCGAGCAGATCGTCGGGGTGGTCTATCCGTCTGACTTCATTGGCCGCCCGTTCGGCTCGACTTCAGGCCACGGGGTCACTGCATTGACCCAGGCAAAAGTCTGCGTCTTCGCCCGCCGCGAATTCTCCCCCGCTTCCTCTCGAGCCCGAGAGGAGTTGTTTCAGGCGGCCAAGCTTGAGGATCGGCCGCCCAAGACTCAGAGGCGATAGGTGACCCCGCCCGAGAGAACCCACGGATCAAGCTTGTGCTTGGTGGTTAGGACTTCGGTTCCGCCGACGTTGTACACGTGCAGCCGCGCGCTCATGAAATAACGCTTGCCATCGAAGCTGACCCCGAAACCGCCGGAATCGGACTTTCGGGCAGCTGGAACGGGCGCAAGGTTTCGCTCGGCCGCAGCGATCAGGCCGATGCCGTTTCCACAACGCTGCGGATCGAAGGTCGCGGCGATATTCTGATCCCCATGACCGACCAGCTGCGGCCCGATACCCCCGCTGCGCTGGCCCGGCTGGGGCGATGGACCTCGAAGTGTCGCTGCTGTCGGGTGATAACGCCGCAGCCGTTGCCGATGTCGCGCGCGAGGTTGGCCTGCCCGCGCGGGCGGCGGCTAGCCCGGCCGACAAGCGCGATGCGATTGCCGCGCTACACCAGCTTTCCGACTGCCGCCGAATTCGGCCCGGGAGTGAGGGCCACTGATCTTGCCCAACCGATTTCGTCCGGCTGATCGATGCGCTGACGCTGCATATGCCGCTCGACAATCCCGAATGGTCGATCGAACTCGACCCGCGCACGCTCAGTGCCGAATGGGGCGAGGTGTTGGGCTGGATCGGGGTGCGTTACGCCAGCCTGGGGGTGCAGACTTTCGATCCGGCCTTGCAGGCGGCGATAGGCCGGATCCAGCCGGATGCCGATATCGTCCGCGCGGTCGACCTGCTGCGCGATTACGGCGTCAGTTCGCTGAGCTTCGATCTGATGTACGGCCTGCCGGGGCAGAGCCTGTTTGAACTGGAGCCGGACCGGATTGCGCTGTTCGGCTATGCCCATGTTCCGCATTTATTGCCGTGCCAGCGCCGAATTGATGGCTCTGCGTTGCCCGACCAGACGGCCCGCTTTGAAATGGCGGAATTCGATTATCGGCTGCTGACCGCGGCGATCGGTTGCTATCCCGATCTTCTGGTCCAGAATGAAAAGAATGCCGGGCGTTACCGGATGTCGCTTTCCCAAGACCTCTTGCCAGCTACTGGCGGCATACGGCGCAGCCCCGATGACCAGCGCCGCGGCGCGGTGATCGAGGCACTGCTGTGTTACGGCAAGAGCAGCCTCGATGCCGATCTCGCCGCCGAAGCTGTTGCCATGCTGGCGCCGTGTACGGCGCGCGGTCTGGCTGTGCTGGAGGGCGAAGTGCTCGCTATAGCGCCCGGGGCCCTGCCCTACGCCCGCACCATCGCCGCGCTGTTCGATCCCTATCGCCAGAATTCGCTCCACCGGTTCAGCTCGGCGGTGTGACTTTAAAAAGGAGAGCGGACGTCTGGTCGAGGGCCGCCCCGATGGCCTTGAAGGGGATCAAACTTGCGCCGCATTTCGCGCGGTTCACTCTTGCGCCGGTTAAGCGCCCAGTTAAACGGGTGCTGACAGGAGAACGCGCCATGGAACTTTCACTCAGCGGTCGAACCGTGCTGATCACCGGGGCCTCATCCGGCTTTGGAGCGCATTTTGCGCGGTTGTTCGTGACTGAGGGCGCGCGGGTGGTGATCGGGGCGCGGCGGGTCGACAAATTGGCGGCGCTGGCCGCAGAGCTGGGCGATAGCGCGCTGGCGGTGGCGATGGATGTGACCGATGAGGCTTCGATTATCGCCGCCTACGATGCGGCGGAGGCGAAGTTTGGTACGGTCGATACGGTTATCGCCAATGCCGGGATCGCCAAGGCTGGCCGCTCGACCGAGCTTTCGGCAAGCGACATTGCGGCAGTGGTCGAAACCAATTTCACCGGGCTTTATCTGACCGCACGTGAAGGGGCCAAGCGGATGATCGCTGCTGGCTTTCGGGAAAGTGAACGCGGTCGGATCGTGCTGATTGGCTCGATCACAGCCGAGCTGACCGGCAACGGCGAAACCGCCTATGCCGCGATCAAGGCCGGGGTCGCGCATCTCGGGCGGCAATTTGCGCGCGAATGGGTGCGGCAGGGGATCAACGTCAACACCATCCAGCCCGGCTATGTCGATACCGAAATCCAGGGGGATTGGTTTGAGACAGCGGCAGGCCAGACGCATTTGAATTCGTTCCACCGGCGGCGGCTTACCCCGATCACCGCGCTCGATGCGCCGGTGCTGTTCTTTGCTTCCGATGCCTCGCGCTATGTCACCGGGGCGACTTTGACCGTTGATGATGGTCAGGTGCTGTGATGGCTTTGGACGAAAACACCCCGGTAATCATCGGCGTTGGCCAGTATTCCGAACGGGTGGGTGAGGACGGCTATGCCGAGCTGAGCCACATGGATCTGGGCGGCATGGCGCTGAAGGCGGCGTTTGCCGATGCGCAGGCCAAGCGCAGGCTCGGCCCAGCGCTCGATACCATCGCGGCGATCCGCCAGTTCGAGATTTCGGCGACGCGCTATTCGGCGCCGTTCGGTCATTCGAATAACACCCCGCGATCCTATGCCCGGCGGGCCGGGGCCAATCCGGCGCGCGCCATCCTTGAGGTGGTCGGCGGGCAGGGGCCGCAGCGGTTGGTCGGCGAGCTGGCAGCAGAGATTGCTGCGGGCCGGTCCAAAATGGCCGCAGTGGTCGGGTCCGAAGCGATTTCGACCATGCGGGCGTTGCTCGCGCGCGGTGAAACCCGCGACTGGTCGGAGAAGCGGCGCGGCAGCTTGGAGGATCGCGGGCCGGGTTATGAAGGCGTGGTCGACATGACCTCAATCCGCCACGGCGTTGGCGCGCCGATCGGCGGCTATGCCCTGGCCGAGAATGTCCGGCGCGAACGACTGGGGCTTAGCCTCGATGAGTACCGCGGTGAGATCGGCAAGCTGTTCGCGCCGTTCACCCGCGTCGCTGCCGCCAACCCGCACAGCGCTGCTCCGACCGAGCGCAGCGTGGTTGAACTCGCCACCCTGACCGAGCGCAACCGGCTGGTGGCCGAACCCTATGGGCGGCTGATGGTGGCGCGCGATCAGGTCAATCAGGGCGGCGCAATCGTACTGGCCAGCGTGGCCGAAGCGCGGCGGCTGGGGGTACCCGAAGAGCGCTGGGTTCATATCCATGGTGTCGCCGATTGTGCCGAGCCTGCGATGCTGTCGCGCGCCAATCTGGAGCAGAGTCCGGCGGCGGTTGCGGCAATCTCAACTGTACTTAAGCTTTCTGGAATTGGCTGGGAAAGTGTATCTGCAACAGACCTTTATTCGTGCTTTGCAATCCCCGTTTTCAACTTGCTCGACGCCTTCGGGCTTGACCGTGATGATCCGCGCGGCTGGACGCTGACCGGGGGCTTGCCGTTCTTCGGCGGGGCCGGAAATAACTATTCAGCGCACGGAATTGCCGAGGCGGTGCAGCGTTGCCGGGCTGCGCCGGAGAGCTATACACTGGTCGGTGCGAATGGCGGGATCATGAGCAAATATGCTGCCGGGGTCTATTCCACCAAGCCGGCCAAATGGGGCCGCAGTCGCTGGAAAAGCCTGCCCAAGATCAAACCGGAATTCGCGGTGCTGGATGCCCACGATGGTGAAGCGGTGGCAGAGAGCTTCACGATCCAGCCGGGCAAGGCCGGCGAGGTCGCCACGTTGGTCGCGCGGGTTGGCAATGCGCGGGTGCTGGCCAATTCGGCCGATCCGGGGATCTGCGCGGAGCTACGCAATGCCCGAGTCTCAGGCCGCGTCGTCCGGATTGAAGAGGGTGAGAAGGGCGTGAACCGGTTCTGGTTTATTTGACCAGCCCGGTCAGCTCTCCCACACTCAGCACCTGCGGCAAT
>VFKS01000106.1 GCA_009885425.1 Novosphingobium sp. | reverse complement strand
CTGATGGCGCAGGTGTTTGGCGATGCCGGAAAGCACGCCCGCAGCGCGGTTGGTGTGCCGTGCCTGCCGCTCGGCGTAGCGGTTGAAGTGGATGCAATCGTTGCTGTTCGCAGCGCTTGATCGCTGGCAATCGCCGCCGCCGGGGCCCAGCAAAGTCGCATGGCTGGGGCGCTGTGCCTATGCGCACCGCGGGCTGCACCAGCCGGGCGTGCCGGAAAATTCACTGACCGCGTTTCGCGATGCGATCGAGCGGGGCATGGGGATTGAATGCGATGTCCAGCGGTCCAGCGACGGGCAGGCGATGGTCTTCCACGATTTCGAACTCGACCGGCTGACGGGAGAGGCCGGCCCGGTCATGGCCCGTACCGGAGATGAACTCGCCCGGATCGAACTGGCCGGCAGCCAAGACCGGATCCCGGTGCTGCGGCGGATGCTCGATGAAGTGGCCGGGCGGGTCCCGGTGCTGATCGAGATCAAGTCAAAGCGCGGCAGTTTCAAGCATGTCGGCGCGCTGTGTCAGGCAGTACGGCGGGTGCTTGAGGGCTATTCCGGACATCACGCGATCATGAGCTTTGATCCGCGGGCGGTGCGCTGGTTTGCCGAACGGTCGCCGCTGACGGTCCGGGGCTTGGTGGTGACCGAGGAAAACGCCAAAACGTTGTCCGGCATGATCCGCCGCCGTCTGTCACTGTGGGCGGCCAAGCCCGATTTTCTGGCCTATGATATCCGCGATCTGCCGAGCCGGTTTGCTGATGGACAGCGCGCACGCGGCCTGCCGGTGCTGACCTGGACCGTGCGCAGCGCCGAACACCGCGAACGCGCCGCGCTCCACGCCGATGCACCGATTGCGGAGGGCGCTGGCGTCGCGTGATTGAGGCCCGGATCGCTCCTTCGGTTGGTGCATTGAGCGCAGCGCAGTGGGACGCGCTGACCGGCGGTAATCCGTTCATGAGTCACGCTTTCCTGACCGCGCTGGAGGATTCAGGCTCCGTCGGCCCCGGCACCGGCTGGTCGCCTGCGCCGATTACGATTTCGGATGATACCGGGCAGATCATCGCCGCGCTTCCGGCTTACCTCAAAGCGCACAGCCAGGGCGAATATGTGTTCGATCATGCCTGGGCCGATGCCTGGCACCGGGCGGGCGGGGCCTATTACCCCAAGCTCCAGATTGCCGCGCCGTTTACCCCCGCCACCGGGCCACGGCTGCTGCTGGCCGATGAGGCGCTAGCCGTGCCGCTGCTGCGCGCGGCCGAGCAGGTTTGCGCCGATAACGGCCTGTCATCAGCCCACGCGACTTTTATCGCGCCAGAGCAACTGCCGCTGTTCGAACGGGCCGGGTGGCTGCTGCGCAGCGACATCCAGTTTCACTGGCAGAACACCGGCTATGCCAGCTTTGATGATTTCCTCGGCCAGCTATCCTCGCGCAAACGCAAGGACCTGCGCAAGGAACGCGCCGCTGCGCAGGCTGGGGTCGAGATCAAGACGCTGATTGGTAGCCAGATCGGCGAGGCCGAGTGGGACGCATTCTGGGCGTTCTATCAGGACACTGGCGCGCGCAAATGGGGGCAGCCCTATTTGACCCGCTCAGCGTTCAGCCTGTTAGGTCAGCGGATGGGCGACCAGCTCGCGCTGATCCTGGCCTACCAGAACGGGCAGCCGATCGCCGGGGCGCTGAACTTCATCGGAGCTGATGCGCTCTATGGGCGTTATTGGGGAGCGCTGGAGGACAAGCCGTTCCTGCACTTTGAGCTGTGCTATTATCAAGCGATCGATCTGGCGATCGCGCTGGGTCTGTCGCGGGCCGAGGCCGGGGCCCAGGGAGGACACAAACTGGCTCGCGGTTATGAACCGGTCCAGACTTGGTCAGCGCACTATATCGCTCATCCCGGCTTTCGCGGGGCAGTGGCAGACTATCTTGATCGAGAAAGGGCTGGGGTAGCGGTAGACCAAAACCATCTGGCCGCACGCACCCCGTTTAAAAAAGGCGCTTAGGCAGCTCGGCGGTTCGAGGCGGAGATCCATTCGCGGGCCCGGCGCTGGGCTTCGGCAACTTCGCGAGCGGTCATTTCGTCGGAGATGTCAGCCCGGCACATCGCGGCTTCAGCATGACCGGCAACGGCGGCCAGGTTGAACCATTTGTGTGCTTCGATCAGATCGCAATCCACACCGTGGCTGCCGGTCGAATAGGCCACACCCAGATCGTAGTAGGCGCTGGTATCGCCTTGTGCGGCAGCGGCTAGGCAGCTGGCGACCAGCAGGTCCTCGCGGCTCTCTTCGGCGGCGGCGATGTTCCCGGTAAAGGGATCCGAAAGCGTGGCGGTTTTGATCCAGGCTGTGCTCATTTGACGTACCCCTTTGTGGCGAGTGACTTGACCCGCCTTGCACCCCCAAAGTTGCGGATCATGGTCAACAAAAGGTTAACGCTGCGCGAGAATTATCCAGAGTCAGTCAGAAAGCGGACATATGCGTCATATTATGGCCCTGCCGGATTGCTGCTTGTGCGGGAATCTGCAGACCTCTATAGGCGCGCTCAAACCGGCACCGGGGGGCCATCGGGAATACCCGAAGCCGCAGAATTCCGCATCACCGGCTGGTTTCGTTTGGAGAGTTTATGGCGACTACGCTCGGCGAAGAAATCGATGTGCTGGCTAAGGCGAAGCGGGCAATCGCGGGCGATTTTGCGCCCAGCGACAGCGATCCCTATATGTGTGAGGCGCAGCTCGACTATTATCGGCGGCTGCTGCTTGAGTGGAAAAAGCTGATCCACGCAGCCTCTCAGGATACTCTGCAATCGCTGCAGGATGGCCCGATCCGCGAACCCGATCTCAATGACCGGGCCTCGAGCGAGACTGACTGGGGAATCGAACTTCGGACCCGTGATCGCCAGCGCAAGCTGATCACCAAGATCGAATCGGCTGTGCGCCGAATCGACGAAGGTGAATATGGCTATTGCGAAGTTACCGGTGAGCCGATCGGTCTGGGCCGCCTTTCCGCCCGCCCGATCGCCACAATGACGGTCGAAGCACAAGAAGCCCACGAACGCCGCGAAAAAATTTCCCGCGACGATTGAGCCAATTAGTCCTCGGTGAGGAAACTTGCCGGGATGTTAACCGCTTTTTTGCCAGTTTGGATGTAGTTGAGCGACGGGTGCAATCTCTACCGTCTGGTCCAACGACCGAGGTCTGGTGCATAGGCGCGGAGCAATGAGGCAGACAATGAGCGAAAGCGATCATCGGCAAATCGGGCGCGACAGCTTGTTCGTGCTGGCTGATCTGCGGATCGACGGCATTGTCGGCGAGCAGCGTATCCGCGTGCGCAACCTCTCGGCCGGCGGCCTGATGGCCGAAGGTAGCATTCCGGTTCAACGCGGCCAGCAGGTCTGGATTTCCCTGCGCAATATCGGCTGGATCGAGGGAACGGTTGCTTGGCTGCAAGACAGCCGCTTTGGCATTGCCTTTCGTGAAGAGATTGATCCCCGCCTGGCCCGCGCGCCGGTTGTCTCGGGTGAAGGCACTCCGCGCTATGTCCGCCGGCCGGTGCATCAGCATGATCAGAGCAACCTGCGCAAGATTTAGTTCCTGATGCTGGGAACTCTCTCAAATATCGGATAGTGTCGGCGGCGCCATGTTGCTCCGCTGCTCCCACCTGCTCCCCATCACGCTTGCTCTCGCCCTTGGCGGGTGCTTCGGTGACGATGATCGCGCAGTGCATGTCGCGGTAATAGGTCCCTCAGCTGCGGCCTTTGCGCCGGGGCCGCGCTTGCCGGTGGCGGCACAATTGTTTCGTGCGGCGACGGTCGAGGGTCTGGTCGGCTTTGACGAGCAGGGCCGGGTGGCGCCGGCCTTGGCGGATCGCTGGATCGTGACCGATGATGGCCTCAGCTTCATCTTCCGGCTGCGTGACGGGACCTGGGCCGATGGCAGCCCCATCACCGGAGAAACCGCCCGCGATGCCTTGCTACGGGCCTTCGCGCTCCAGCGCGGTACGCCGCTGGGACAGGATCTGGCCGTGGTCGCCGAAGTGCGAGCGATGGCCGGCCGGGTGATCGAAATCCGCCTGATCCGCCAGCAACCCGAACTGCTGCAGATCCTTGCGCAGCCCGAACTGGGCATGGCCAAGGGCGGGCGCGGGGCCGGACCAATGAAATTGCGCCGGGAAAAGGATGCCGCGCTGCTCCGGCCGATTCCGCCGGTCGAACGCGGCCTGCCGCAGGACGAGCGCTGGGCCGATCGGGCCCGGCGGCTCAATCTGGTTTCACTATCGGCGAGGCAGGCAATCGACGCGTTCCAGACCGGCGAAATAGATGTCCTGCTTGGCGGAACGCTCGCCGATTTCCCGCGGCTGGATGCATCGGGCGTGTCGCGCGGGGCGATCCGGCTCGATCCGGTCTCCGGCCTGTTCGGCCTGGTTGTCGTTCATGAGGACGGATTTCTTGGCAAGCCAGAGAACCGCGAAGCGCTGGCCATGGCGCTTGACCGGGCGGCACTGGCCCGGGTGCTCAACCTGGCCGGCTGGGTTACGACGACTCGGGTGGTCAATCCGGCGCTTCCCGGCGATAACGGCACGATTGGCGAGCGCTGGTCCGCTCGCTCGCTCGAGGAACGCCGCGCCCTGGCATCTTCGCGGGTGGCGCAGTGGAAGGCATCGTCCGGCACCCCAACCCTGCGGATTGCGCTTCCTGGCGGACCGGGCGGTGATCTGCTGTTTGCCCGGATCGAGGCGGATTTCAAGGCGATTGGCCTGACCGCGCGGCGGGTGCCGCTGGAGGCCGAGGCGGATCTGCGGTTGATCGACGCCGCAGCGAGCTATGCTGCGGCACCGTGGTTTTTCAACCGGCTGAGCTGCACCAGCAAGCCAGTCGCCTGCAGCCTGGCGGCTGACCGGATTGCGGCCGAAGCGCTGAACGAGCCGGACCCGGCCAAACGCGCCGAACTCTATTCACAGGCCGAAGCGCAACTAACGATGGCGAATGGCTATATCCCGCTGGGCGTGCCGATCCGTTGGTCGCTGGTCGGCGGTTCGGTGACCGGCTTTGCCACCAACCCGCTGGCGGTCCATCCCTTGATGTCGCTGGCGATGCTTCCCAGATAAGCAATACCGGCGATCGGACCGGCCTGCTCAATGCTTGAACGACAAGCGAAGGATCGATGGCATGGGTGATACCGGCAAATTGCGTGAAATGACCAGCGAGCTGCCTTTGGGGACCGATCCGCAATCGGTCCGCCGCCGGATCGTAGGACTGGAGCGCCTGCTCGAAGGAATGTTCGACGTGCCGGTGCTGGGCCGCAAGGTCGGGCTCGATGCGCTGCTCGGGCTGGTGCCGGTAGCCGGGGACGTGATCGCAGCCGTACTCGGCCTCTATCTGGTGTGGGAGGCCCGCAATCTGGGGATGCCGCGCTGGCAGCTGTGGCGAATGGTCGGCAATGTCGGGGTTGATACGCTGATCGGCGCGGTGCCGGTGGCGGGCGATCTGTTCGACTTCCTCTACCGTTCGAACACCCGCAACCTCAAGATCGTGCGCAAGCATCTTGATAAGCATCACCCCGGCACACGGCTGATCGAGGGATAGCTTACTTGCGGCGGTGATCCTTACCCCTTCGCCATGCCCGTCTCCGCGACTCGCCGGAATCCCGCCGTTTACGAGAAATTAACCTTTCTCTTTCATTGGTCATATGGTTAATGGCGCTCAACACCCCTTACCCAAGGGTTGTTGGTCGCGAAAACGGGGCGAAAAGGGGACCAACCCATGCGCGTATTGTTGATCGAGGACGAGCCAACCACGGCCCGCGCCATCGAATTGATGCTGACGACCGAAGGCTTCAACGTCTATTCGACCGATCTGGGCGAAGAGGGTTTGGACCTCGGCAAGCTGTATGATTACGACATCATCCTGCTCGACCTCAACTTGCCAGATATGCATGGCTACGATGTGCTGAAAAAGCTGCGCGTCGCCAAAGTGCAGACCCCGGTATTGATCCTGTCCGGCATTTCGGAAATGGATTCGAAAGTCCGCTCGTTCGGCTTTGGAGCGGATGACTATGTCACCAAGCCGTTCCACCGCGAAGAGCTGGTCGCCCGGATCCACGCCGTTGTGCGCCGGTCAAAGGGCCACTCGCAGTCGGTCATCCGTACCGGCAAGCTGGCGGTCAACCTTGATGCCAAGACTGTCGAAGTCGATTCCGCACGGGTCCATCTGACCGGCAAGGAATACGCGATGCTCGAGCTGCTTTCGCTGCGCAAGGGCACCACGCTGACCAAGGAAATGTTCCTCAACCACCTTTATGGCGGAATGGACGAACCCGAACTCAAGATCATCGACGTGTTCATCTGCAAGCTGCGCAAGAAACTGGCGCATGCCTGCGAGGGTGAAAACTACATCGAAACCGTCTGGGGCCGCGGCTATGTGCTGCGCGATCCGGGCGAAGAGCAGCAAGCCGCCTGATTTAGCGGTTGCACTCCTTTACCCCAACGGCCCGCCAGCAATGGCGGGCCGTTTTGGTTTTTGGTTGCTGCAGGTACCTTGACCCGGCACCGCCCCGCTGTCATCGCGCCCGCCATGACAGCCCACAAATCAGGCGATCCCACCACGATCAACCGTCTCTATGGCCGCGCCAAGGGCAAGCCCTTACGCGCCGGGCAGCAGGGGCTGGTCGATACGTTGCTGCCGCGTATCGCGATGCCGGCGGATGGTCCGATCACCTCTGAAGTTCTGTTCGGTGATGACCGTCCACTACATTTCGAGATCGGGTTTGGCGGCGGCGAACATATGGCCGGGCGCGCCGATATGCTGCCGGACCATGGCTTCATCGGGGCCGAGCCGTTCCTTAACGGAGTGGCGCAAGCGCTGACCCATGTTGATGGTGACAACGGTGCGCATCCGCCGCTTGGCAATGTCCGGATTCACCACGGCGATGCGCTCGAAGTGCTGCGGCGGATCCCGGATGGGTCGCTCAGCTTCCTCTACCTGCTTCACCCCGATCCCTGGCCCAAGGCGCGCCACGCCAAGCGGCGGATGATGAACGATGGTCCGGTCGATCTGTTCGCGGCCAAGTTGAAGCCCGGCGGTGAATTCCGGTTCGGCACCGACCACGCGATCTATGTTCGCCATGCGTTGATGGTCATGCGCCGCCACACCGACCAGTTCGACTGGTCGATCGACGCCCCCCGTGACTTTCAGGTGCGCCCCGGCGGCTGGCCCGAAACTCGCTATGAGACAAAGGCCCGCAATGTCTACGGGCACGAAGTCTGGTACTTCAGGTACCGGCGGAAATAGCCCGCGCCACGGCCAGCAGGTGCTGTGCCTGTTCAAGGTGGAGCAGTTCAACCATCCGGCCGCCCGCTTGGATCGCGCCCTTGCCGGCGTTGTCGGGCTGGGCAAAGGCCGCCACCACGGTTTCAGCCCAGGCGATCTGATTGGCATCGGGCGAAAACACCGCGTTGACGGGGGCGATCTGGTTGGGATGGATCAGGCTTTTGCCGTCGAACCCGAATTCGAGGCCTTGTTCGGCTTCGGCCTGGACGATCGCCAAATCGCGGAATTCGTTGCAGACCCCGTCGAGCACGATCAGGCCGTGGGCCCGCGCTGCGGAAACGGCCATGGTCAGGATAGGCAGAAACGGCGTGCGGGCCGGGGTCAACCGGGCGCGCATTTCCTTGGACAGATCATTGGTGCCGAGCACGAACCCAGCCAGCCGTGTGTCCGCGCTGCAGGCGGCGATCTGATGCAGCTGCGGCACACAGGCGCAGGTTTCGATCATGATCCACAGCCGAGTATGCGCCGGAGCTGCGGCCAGCGCGGCGTCATAGGCGCGGACCTCTGCGGGTGAGCTGACTTTGGGAACCAGCACGGCGTCGGGACCTGCCTCAGCCAGCGCGGCCAGATCGTCCGGCCCCCACGGCGTCGTGATTCCATTGGTCCGGACCACCAGCTCACGCTGGCCAAATCCGCCTTCTTGCACCGCCGCAACCGCAGCGGCGCGGGCGGCGAGCTTGTGATCGGGCGCGACGGCGTCTTCCAAATCGAGGATCACTACATCAGCGGCCAGTTCGCGCGCCTTGGCCAGTGCCGTGGGATTGGAGGCCGGCAGAAACAGAGCCGAGCGGCGGGGGCGGAACGATTCAGTCATAGCCACCTCATCCCGCGCCAAAGCCATCATGGCAAGCCGCTTGCCGCAGGAAAATTTCGCTTGGGCGCGGTGTGGAGGAACTTTGTGGCGGAGGCATGGTTGCAACTCTATCGAAACAGTCGACATAATCCTGGGGACGATTCGCAATGGACTTTGATCTTGCCGCCTTGCTGCCCTTCATTGCGATCGGATTTGCCGCCCAGGCAGTCGATGGTGCGCTGGGGATGGCCTTCGGGGTGATCTCTAACACCTTGCTGGTGGGTGTGCTGGGGGTGCCGCCGGCGCTGGCTTCGCAGCGGGTCCATGCGGTTGAATGCTTTACCACCGCCACATCCGGGATCAGCCACCTGCTCCATGGCAACATCGACAAGGTGTTGTTTTTCAAATTGCTAATCCCTGGCATGGTCGGCGGGATTTTGGGTGCCTATGTCCTGACCTCGCTCGATGCAGAAGTGGTCAAGCCATTCGTCCTCGCTTATCTCACTGCAATCGGGCTGATGCTGCTGTGGCGCGGGATAAAGTATCCGCCGCAAGCCAAGCCGGCCACAGTTGTCGCTCCGCTTGGCCTGATCGGGGGCTTTCTGGATGCGGCGGGCGGCGGCGGCTGGGGCCCAGTGGTGACCTCGAACCTGCTGATCCAAGGCGCCGATCCGCGCAAGGTTGTCGGCACAGTCAATGCGGTCGAATTTTTTCTGACGGTAACGATCAGCGCGGCCTTTATCTACCATCTAGGTTTTGCCGATCTGGCCGGGGCAACGCTGGGCCTGCTGATTGGCGGCATTGCTGCCGCCCCATTCGGGGCCTGGGCGGCCAAGCACATCCCGGCCCGGCCGATGCTGGTGATGGTCGGCGTGGTATTGACCGCGACCAGTGCCTTCGGGGTGTGGAGGGCCTGGGGCTAGGCGCTGTCCATGCAAGTCCGATCCGGCTAGGGGTCCATTACCATGGATTCACAATTGCTGCTGATTTGCCTGCTGACGGCGGTGATCAATTTGATCGGCGCCTTGGCCTATGCCGCGCGGATCGCGGGTATCCGCACCGGGCGGATTGCGATGAGCTTTGCTCTGTTCAATCTGCTGGTGCTGATCAGCCGGATGTCGAACAGTTTCCTTGGCCCGTTTCTGGCCAAGCGGATCGAACTGCGGCTGGCCTCGGGCGGAGGCGATGCGCTGATCGGTGATTTCCGGCTGGTGCTGACCAGTGCCAGCGTGGCGGTGCTGGTCGGGATCCTGCTGGTGCCAACCGCGCAGCGGTTGTTTACGCTGGCGATCGGCTGGTTTCAGCACAACCGTTCCACCGCACGGCTGGTGCTGCGCACGGCCTCGCCGGCCGGACTTTCAGCGATCCGTCAGTCGCTGACGATCCCATCGGTAGCGAGCGTCAAGGATTTGCGCCGTCCCATGGGGGTCAGCTGGGGCGTGCTGCTGGCCAATATGCTGGCCCAGGCGCTGCTGACCGTGGGCGTCCTCGCCTCGCTTTACGCAGGCTACCTAAACCCTGAATTCCGGGTCACCGCCTCGCAACTATCCGCTGTGGTCAATGGCTTCGCGACCATCCTGCTGTTCGCGCTGATTGACCCGCAACTGTCGGTCATGACCGATGACGTGGTCGAAGGGCGGATGGACGCGGCGCTGTTTCGCCGCGCGATCATCTGGGTTTCACTCAGCCGCCTCGCTGGAACCGTGCTGGCCCAGTTGGTTTTTGTCCCGGCTGCCTTGGCGATCGCCTGGGTAGCGAACTACGTTTGAATCTGTTTCAGCGAGTCTGAAACAGAGCAACTCCGGGCCGAGGGGGCGGGCCGGTGTTGCTTCCGCCGCGAGGCGGACAAGAAAACTAGCCTACCACGCCTGCCGCAGCCAGCACCGCCAAGGTCAGCACATCAGGCGCGATTGCGGTCATTGGGGCGATCTGGACCGGCTTTTCCATTCCGATCAGCATCGGCCCGATCGTAGCGTTCCCAGCCAGTTCGCGCAGCAGTTTGGCCGAAATGTTGGCCGATTGCAGCCCAGGCATGACCAGCACATTGGCAGGGGCAGTCAGGCGGCTGAACGGATAGTTCTTCATCACGGTCGGGTTGAGCGCGGCATCCGGGGCCAGCTCGCCCTCATATTCAAAGCCGGGATCTTCGGCATCGAGCAGCGACACCGCCTCGCGGATCGGCTCGAGCCAGCGGCCCGGCGGGTTACCGAAGGTCGAATAGGACAGGAAGGCGACCCGCGGGGTGTGGCCAAGGCGCCGGGCAACCGCGGCGGTTTCCTTGGCAATCCGGGCCAGATCTTCGGCTCCGGGGCGCTCGTTGACCGTGGTGTCGGCCAGGAAAACGGTGTAATTCTTGCCGATCATCAGGTGGATACCAAACGGCAGCTGGCCGTCCTTGGGATCGAGCACCTGGCGCACTTCGCGCATGGTCTGGGCAAAAGTGCGGGTCGCGCCGGTGACCATCGCATCGCCGATCCCCAGCTTGAGCAGCAGGGACGCGAAGACATTGCGGTCCTGATTGACCATCCGTCTTACGTCGCGTTCGAGGAACCCGCGCCGCTTGAGCCGCTCATAGAGCAGCTCGACCATCGCCGGAACGTGCGGGCTGATAGCGGAATTCTCGATCTCGAAGCTATCAGGATTGCCGATCCCCAGCTCCACAAGCTTGGCCTTTACCTGATCGGTCCGGCCGACCAGCACCGGCTCACCATAGCCGAAATCGCGGTACTGGATCGCCGCGCGCAGCACGATCTCGTTCTCGGCCTCGGCAAAGATCATCCGCTTGGGATTGGCTTTGACCGTTTCGTAGACCTGGGTCAGCACCGATGTGGTCGGATTGAGCCGAGCCTTCAGGCTGGTGCGATAGGCGTCGAAATCCTCGATCGGCTTGCCGGCCACGCCGGTGTCCATCGCCGCCTTGGCTACGGCCGAGGATACCACTTCCATCAGCCGCGGATCGAACGGTGCGGGGATGATATAGTCCGGCCCGAACTGGTACTTCTTGCCATAGGCTGCGGCGACCTCTTCGGGCACCTGCTCGCGCGCCAATTGCGCAATCGCATGGGCGGCGGCGATCTTCATTTCTTCGTTGATCGCGGTCGCCCGGACATCGAGCGCGCCGCGGAAGATGAAGGGAAAGCCCAGTACGTTGTTGACCTGATTGGGATAGTCCGAGCGGCCGGTTGCAACGATTGCATCGGGCCGCACCGCCTTGGCATCGGGCGGGGTGATTTCAGGATCAGGATTGGCCATCGCAAAGATGATCGGCGCCGGGGCCATCTTGGTGACCCATTCGGGTTTCAAGGCACCAGCAGCTGACAGGCCAAGGAAAATATCCGCCCCATCCAGCGCATCTTCCAGGCTGCGCGCGGCGGTGTCGATTGCATGGGCGCTTTTCCATTGGTCCATGCCGCCGTCACGCCCGCGATAGATCACGCCCGAGCGGTCGCAGACGGTAACGTTTTCGTGGCGCACGCCCATCGATTTGATTAGCGCGGTGCAGGCCAGCGCCGATGCCCCGGCGCCGTTGACCACAACCTTGACGTCCTTGAATTCACGCCCGGTCAGGAAACAGGCATTTAGCAGGCCAGCGGCGGCGATGATCGCAGTGCCGTGCTGGTCATCGTGCATCACCGGGATCTTCATCCGGTCGCGCAGCGCCTGCTCGATGATGAAACATTCGGGCGCCTTGATGTCCTCCAGATTGATCCCGCCAAAGCTGGGTTCCATCATTGCAATCGCTTCAATCAGCGCGTCGGGATCTTCGCTGGCGAGCTCGATGTCGATCGAATCGACGTCGGCAAAGCGCTTGAACAGCACCGCCTTGCCTTCCATCACCGGCTTGGATGCGAGCGCGCCGAGGTTGCCCATTCCGAGGATCGCAGTGCCGTTGGAGATCACCGCAACCAGATTGCCCTTGGCGGTATATTCATAGGCATCGGCCGGATTATCGGCGATCGCCTGAACCGGGACAGCGACACCCGGAGAATAGGCGAGCGAAAGATCGCGCTGGGTCGCCATTGGCTTGCTGGCGATGATCTCGATCTTACCCGGCCGGATCGTGCTGTGATAGAACAGCGCTTCGCGCTCGGTGAAGCGAACGTTGCTTTCATTGGACTGGGAAAGGTCTTCGGCCAAGGGTTATCTCCGGATTTGGCTTTGCCCTAACGCAAGCTTTGGCGCCGCGATAGGGGATAGATTGCAGGCCAAGCCTCCCGAATCGTCCGTATTGGCGCTAGTCATCCCCGATGCACGGCGCATCCCCTCCTCCCGGCACCACCCCGATGATGGTTCAGTACCTTGCCTTGAAGGCTGAGGCGGGGGATTGCCTGCTGTTTTACCGGATGGGCGATTTCTTTGAACTGTTCTTCGACGATGCCCGGACGGCGGCGCAGGTGCTCGATATCGCCCTGACCAGCCGGGGTGAGCATCAGGGCGTGCCGATCCCGATGTGCGGGGTGCCGGTCCATGCGGCTGAAGGTTATCTTGCCCGGCTGATCAAGGCGGGCTGCCGGGTGGCAATCGCCGAGCAGATCGAAACGCCTGAGGCGGCGAAGAAGCGCGGCGGATCGAAGGCTTTGGTGGCGCGCGATATCGTCCGCTTCGTCACTGCCGGAACCCTGACCGAAGAGGCGCTGCTCGAACCGCGCCGGGCTAATCTGCTGGCAGCGGTGTGCGAAGTGCGAGGCATGATCGGCCTTGCCGCCTGCGATATTTCGACCGGCCGGATGGAATTGGAGGAATGCGCGCTCGACCAGATCGGGGCTGCGCTGGCGCGGCTCGGGGCGAGCGAAGTGGTGGTGCCCGAGGGGTGGGATGCCGCCCCGCTGGATGGGATTGCGCGGCCGGCCCGCGACTTTTCGAGCGACGCTGGGGAGCTGCGACTGAAAGCGGTTCACGCGGTCGCGACGCTTGACGGGTTCGGCAGCTTCACCCGGGCCATGCTGGCGGCTGCGGGCGGCCTCCTCGGCTATCTCGACCACGCTGGGCGCGGTAAAATGCCGCTGCTGTTGCCGCCTGTCGCGCGCGCAGGTGAAGCTCATCTGACGATGGATGAGGCGACCCGGGCCAGCCTGGAAATCCTCGTTTCCAGTCAGGGCAGCCGGCGCGGCAGTCTGATCGAAGCGGTCGACCGCTGCGTCACCGGCGCCGGGGCGCGGCAACTGGCTGATGATCTATCGGCGCCGCTGACCGATGCGGCGCAGATCGAGGCGCGGCTGGCCATGGTCCAATGGCTGCACGACGACGCTCTGCTGCGCGGCGATCTGCGCAGTGTTCTGCGGGCATTACCAGATCTGGGCCGGGCGCTGGGCCGGGTGGTCGCGGGGCGCGGGTCCCCGCGTGACCTCGGGCAATTGCGCGATGGCCTGGTCGAAGCGCGGCGGGTCCATGATCATTTGCGGAGCCGGGCGGATCGGCCCGCTTTGCTGGAAGCGCTGCTGCCGCAACTGACCGGGCACGGCGCCTTGACCGATCTGTATTCCCGCGCGTTGGTCCCGGCTCCACCAACCGAGCGCGGGCAAGGCGGCTATATTGCCGAGGGCTATGACCACGCGCTCGATGCCTTGCGCGAAACATCCGGCAATGCCCGCCGGGCGATTGCCGCGCTCGAGGCAAAGTACCGCGAGGCGACCGGGATCGCCGCGCTCAAGATTCGCCACAACGGCGTGCTTGGCTATTTCGTTGAGGTTCCGGCCCGCCACGCCGATCCGCTGATGGCGCCGCACAGCGGCTTTACCCACCGCCAGACCATGGCCGGGGCGGTGCGCTTCAATGCGCTGGCGCTGCACGAAGAGGCAAGCCGGATTGCCGAAGCGGGCGGCCATGCACTGGCAGCCGAAGAGGCCCATTTCGAGGAACTGGTCGGCGAAGCTGTAAAAGCACGGCTGGCGATTTCCGCCACGGCGCAGGCGCTGGCCAGGCTCGACGTGGCTGCCGGACAGGCCGAGCGTGCCGCAGAAAGCGGCTGGTGCCGGCCACAGATGGTTGATGACGCCGTCCTGGAAATCACCAGCGGGCGCCACCCGGTGGTCGAAGCGGCCTTGGCTGCCAAAGCCGAGCGGTTTGTCGCGAACGATTGCCAGTTGGGCCCCGCTGACCGGCTGTGGCTGGTTGGTGGGCCCAACATGGGCGGAAAATCGACCTTCCTGCGCCAGAACGCGCTGATCGTGCTGCTGGCTCAGGCCGGTGGGTTTGTGCCGGCGGCCCGCGCTGTTGTCGGCTTGACCGACCGCTTGTTCAGCCGGGTTGGCGCAGCCGACAATCTGGCACGGGGACGATCGACCTTCATGGTCGAGATGGTCGAAACCGCTGCGATCCTTGCGCAGGCTTCATCGCGCAGTTTCGTCATTCTGGATGAGGTTGGCCGAGGAACGTCAACCTATGACGGTCTGGCGCTGGCCTGGGCGGTGGCCGAGGCGGTGCATGGGGTCAACCAGTGCCGCTGCCTGTTCGCGACGCACTATCACGAGCTGTCGCGGTTGGCGGAAAGCTGCGATGCGCTGAGCCTCCACCACGTGCGCGCGCGTGAGTGGCAGGGCGACTTGGTGCTGCTCCACGAACTGGCGACCGGGCCGGCGGATCGCTCCTATGGCCTCGCTGTGGCCAAGCTGGCCGGGGTCCCCGCCCCGGTGGTGGCGCGGGCCGCGGCGGTGTTGGCGAAGCTGGAAAAAGGCCGGGCTGAAACAGGCGGGCTCGCTGCTGGTCTCGGCGATCTACCGCTGTTCGCCGCGGTTATCGAGCAGCAGGAAGAGGTGATCGATGCCTTGCGCACGCGGCTTGAAAGCCTCGACATCGATGCGCTGTCCCCGCGCGAGGCGCTCGATCTGCTTTACGAGCTGAAGCGCGAGGCTGGGAAGCTTCCTTAACCCTGGGTCGCTAATGCTCCCGCCATGTTCGGTTTCGGCATCAGGATGAGCTCGGTCTTCGCCAGTCGCTGGAAAGCGGTGACATGGTCGCTGGGGATCTTGCTGACCGCCTATTGCACCGTGCCTGCTGCCGATCAGGCCCGCCAACACGAAGCGGCCAAGGTCACCAAGGGCCATGAACCCCACAAGTCACCGTGGAGCAAGGATTGAGCCGCGTTCGCCCTGGTTGATTCTATCGACCGCGCGATCAATGATGGCATCTTTCATCCAACGCTGACCGGCCCGTTCCAGCGCTGCTTGGCCCAGCACTGCCCGGCGCGCCGGGTCGTCGGCCAGGGCCGCAATTGCATCTGCCAAAGCCGCAGCATCGCCCGGCGCTGTCACCAGCCCGCAGCCATCGACTTCGCCATAAAGCCCGGTCCCCGGCTCGGTCGTCGCCACCACCGGGCGGGCCGAGGCGAGCATGTTGGTCAGCTTTGAGGGCAGCACCAGATCGGCTGCGCCTGCAATCTGCGGCAGCAGGTGCAGGTCGGCCATAGTGAGCATCGCGCCCATCTGCTCGGCCGGTTGCAGATCGTGCAGTTGGACATTGCCCAGACCTTCGGCCAGCCGCTCCAGCTCGGCCCGGTTGGGGCCCTCGCCGCAGATCACAAAGCCAATATCGCTGCGGTGTTGCAGCAGCCGCGCCGCCTCTACCAGGATCTCGATGCCCTGTTTGCGGGCGATATTGCCCGAATAGAGCGCGACAACCTTGCCGGTCAGGCCCCACGCGGCACGGATCGCAGCGGCTCCCGCCGGGTCCGCGGCAAAGCGCGCGTCGGACCAATTGCGCATTTCGAACACGCCGCCCGGCTCCACCCCTTTGGCGACCAGCTTGGCACACATTTGCGGGCTAATGGTCGAGACATGGTCGCCCAGTTGCAACAAGGTGGCCTCCACCCAGCGGGCCAGCTTGGCCGGCAAGGAGGTTGGCTCCATCAGGCCGGTGGCGAGCGCCGCTTCAACTTCAAAGTCCTGAACGTGAATCCACAGCTTGGCCCCAGCCAGCCGCGCCGCCAGCCAGGCCGTGAACACGCTGAGCAGGGCCGGAGCGATGGCGATGACGATATCCGGCTTCTCGGCCTTGCCGCGCAACGCGGCGTGCAAGGCTAGCGGCAGGGCCGACAGCGCGAAACTCGCCAGATGGACAATCCGTTTGAACCCGCTCGGCTCGGCCGGGACGTAGTGCGGGCAGCGGGTGATCTCGACGCCGTTTTCAGCGGTGGTCTGCCAGTTACCAGCCACATAGTCCGGGTACACGCGCCACTGCGGATAATAAGGCTTTCCGGCCAAGACCTGAACCTTTGCTCCGCGCGCTACCAGCGCTTCGGCCAGGCCTTGTGAGTAAGGCCCGATCCCAACCGGTTCGGGCGCGTAGTTCAGCCCGACAATCAGAACCCTGCGCCCTTTCATCGGTCGAGCCACTTGCTGAGCGCGGCGAGCTGGCGTGATTGATCGCGCACGTCAGCCCGCGTCAGATCGCGGAGCGACCGCATCACGCGCGATCCGGCCCAAGCCCATGCGCCGCCTTCGGTGCTAGTCCGCCGCACTGCGCTTTCTTCGCCTTTGACCGTGCGGCGGCCGGTGATCCGCTCGGCCAATTTGGCGGGCCCGGCCTTGAGCGTAGCTGCGGCCAGACCGGCGCTGGCCCGGCTGTCCAATTCCTGAAGCAGCAGATCGGGCGCGGCTGCGAGCAAGGCGGCGGGGGCCGCTTCGCCCGGATCTGCCGAAAATTCGATCGGTGCGCCGAGACGATACAGTGCGGTCAGTTCTAGCAGCAGCCGCGCGCCGCTGCGCCAGCCTTGGGTGGTGGCATCGGTCCAAAAGCGCGGCCAGTCGATCGGGGCAGCGCGCAGCAGCAGGTCGATATCGGCCAAGACCAGCGGCCCGCAATCCAGCCGATGGCTGTAGACCGCATGAACGATCAGATGGGCCAGCAAGTCTTGCGGCGCGAGGTAGCGTATCCCGCTGGGTGCGACCTGCGACCGGGCTCGCAGCGCGACCTCATTCCCGGCCGGACTGGCATGGTCGAGCCGCCCATCGCGTTCCCACAGGTACTGGTGCAGTTCCACCACCGTACCGCGTGCGGCGATCAGCGGCGGCATATGCTTGTCGAGCCGGACCACCTCGTCCAGCGTCATCTCGCTCGGCTTCGCCAGCGTGAAGCCAGCGGCCAGCAAAACCTCATAGGCCGGAATCACCGTCTCGGGCGTGACCAGCAGATCAATATCGCGCATCGGCCGTTGGGCCGCTTCGCCATAGGCATGAACCGCCAGCCAAGCGCCTTTGAGTGCAACCGGGGCAAAGCCAGCGCGCTCTAGCAAGGCGCATATCTCGGTCAGATCGGCCCGCTGGGCCATGGCCCGCAGCGCTGCCGCACGGTGCGTGGCCTGCCATTCGGCGGCCACTTCGGGTGGGATGCTGCCCAGACCGCGATGCTGGACGTGGAGTAACGGTTGTAGCCGGTGCAACGCGGCAATCCGGCTCAGTTCGGCCCAGTCTGCCTGGCTCAGTCCGGCCAGATCGGGCGCTGCGCCGGTTCCGACAAGTTCCAGCAAAACGCGCCGCAGCGCCGGGCGGTCCATCGCTGCTGCGGGGCTCAGTTAGGCTTTTTGGGAACCGTAAAGGTCCCGGTGATCCGCCCGCCGCGGGGTGAAGTGCCGGTGTCATCGCCGCCCAGCGCTGGCGATCCGCCACCAACCCGGCCATCGATGGTCGAAAGGCCCGAGTTCAGATCGATCGTCAAACGGCCACCGGAAAGCCGGTCACTCCCGCGCAGCAGCACGACATTACCGGCCAGAATGATCAATCGCCGGTCAAAATCGTAGATCGCGACATCGCCCGAAGCGCTTTGGTTGCCCTTGATGATCCGCACCCCGCCCACCGCATCGAGCCGGTGAATCTTGAATCCGCCGCCCTCAGTCGAAAAAGCCATTGTCGCGCGTCCGGCCCGGACCGTCAGATCGGCCTGGTTGATCACCACATTGCCAGCCAGGACCGCGCGGTTGGCCTTGCCCTGCAACTCACCATGATCGGCGCCGAAGCTGACCGGGGCATCGCTGTTGTGCCCGCCAAAGACCTGCTGCGCGGCAGAAGGTGCCAGCGCGAGTATCGCCGCCGTGCCCAGCGCCATCCCGCCCAGCAGCGAGCGCAGCATGGTTGCCTTGAGGCTGCGGAGAGTGCGGGGCTGGCTCATTTTGGCATCCTGAAATTCATCTGCTCGAACCGCATCCTGACATTGCCGTCGAGTGTCAGGACCCGGTTGTCGAGATCGGCGCTTAGCCGTTCTGCGCTGAATGTGCCAGCCGGAACCGTCCCACTGACCCCGCCGCTTCCCGTGAATCTGCGGCCATTGAGGTCGATCGAAACGTTCGCTGTGGTAATCCGGTAACCATCGGCGGCTGTGAAGACCACTGGGCCTGTGACGTCGACCATTTCGGCAGCATAGTTATAGCCGCCGCGCACTGCGGTCAGCTCGGCCGGGCCATCGGTCAGGCGGATCCTGGCGGCCAGATTGTCCATCCAGACGATGGGTTCCTGCGCCGAAACCTGCACCGCGCTGCCAGCGGTCAAAGTGAAGGGGCGGCCATCCTTGTCCTCGCCCCGGTACATCGCGTTGTTGACCCGCAGCCGCTCATTGGTGACCGCCACCTTGGTGCGATCGAGCAGGAATGACAGTTCGCCGTTGCTGAACAGGGGCCCGATGATCATTGCAGAAGCGACCACGCCGAACAGGCCAGGCAGCCAGACCGCCAGGATCCGGACCTTGCGATCGTGCGAGCCGCCAGGGGCGGCCCAGTGGCGGCGCTTGTCGCGGATGATATCGGCGGACTGGGTCATTGCAGGTTCTATCAGGCCTCGTGGCTGAACAGGTCCTTGTCAGCCCAGCCGGCCAGATCGAGCCGGGCGCGATAGGGCAGGAAATCGAAGGCGGCCTGGGCCAGTTCGGTGCGGTGCTCGCGGTCCAGACGCTCGACCAGAATGGCGCGCATGGCGTGGAGATAGCGCACGTCTGATGCTGCGTACTCACGCTGCGCTTCGGACAGCTCAACGCCGCCCCAGTCGCTCGACTGCTGCTGCTTGGACAATTCCTTGCCGAGCAGTTCGCGGACCAGATCCTTCAGTCCATGGCGGTCGGTATAGGTGCGGACCAGCTTGCTGGCGATCTTGGTGCAGAACACCGGGGCGGCAACCACGCCCAGATAATGCTCGATCGCGGCCAGATCGAACCGGGCAAAGTGATACAGCTTGATCCGCGCCGGATCGGCCAGCACCGCCTTCAGGTTGGGCGCGGCATAGCTGGAATCGGGCGAAAACCGCACCAGATGCTCGTCCGCCCCGCCGTCTGATAACTGGACCAGACACAGCCGGTCGCGCGGGGTAATCAGCCCCATCGTTTCGGTGTCGACCGCAATCGGGCCGGGTCCCAGCGCGCCGGCGGGGAGATCTTCTTCGTGGAGATAGACTGCCATAGACCAAGGTGCTTAGGCTTTCCGGCGCGGAGAGGAAAGCCCCGCAATGTGGAGCAATGCAAAGTGATCCAATCCGATGCCGTTCCGACCAGTTGGCGCGCTGCGCTCGAGCCGGAGCTGGCGACGCCCAAATCGCGTGCATTGGGCGGATTTCTGAGGGCCGAAGAGGCCGCGGACAAGGCGATCTATCCGCCGCGCGGGAACCGGCTTGCGGCGCTCGAACTGACTCCGCTCGAGCAGGTCAAGGTGGTGATCCTCGGGCAGGATCCTTACCATGGGCCGGGTCAGGCGCATGGCCTGAGCTTTTCAGTCCAGGCCGGGATCAAGGTGCCGCCGAGCCTCAACAACATCTACAAGGAGCTCTCCGCTGATCTGGGACTGCCGGTCGCGGCGCACGGCAACCTGAGCGGCTGGGCCCGGCAAGGCGTGCTGCTGCTCAATGCGGTGCTGACCGTCGAGGACGGCAAACCGGCCTCGCATCAGGGCAAGGGTTGGGAGGAGATCACCGACGCGGTGGTCGCCGCGGTTGCCGCCAAGCCTGAGACGTGTGTGTTCCTGCTGTGGGGCAACCACGCCCGCAAGAAGGCCAGTAACGTCGCCGGGTTGGGGCGAGGCAGTCATCACCTGATCCTGACCGCACCGCACCCCAGCCCGCTTTCAGCCTATGCTGGCTGGTTCGGCAGCAAGCATTTCAGCCAAACCAATGTTTTCTTGGACGAGCGAGGCCGGGGCGCAATCGACTGGCGGTTATAGGTAAGGCGGTGGAAAGTTGGGCGGCTAGCGCGTCGCAGCCCTTTGGGGATGGTGACATTGTCATATTACCTGTTTATCGCCTGACTCGTGACTTCCCCAGCGACACCACCGCCCGTTTACCCTGACGCCCCCTCCGGCATTGATCCGGTGCTCGATCCGCACAAGCTGGCTCGAGCGCTGAGCGCGTTCAAAGACCCGCGCCCGGTTCGCAGCGGATGGGAACTGGCAATTACTCTTGTGCCATTCGTTGCGCTGGTCGGCTTGATGCTGTTTGCGGTGCAAGCCGGGCATTTCTATGCGCTGACGCTGGCTCCGCTGGCCGGGTTGTTCCTGCTGCGGCTGTTCATTATCCAGCACGATTGCGGCCACGGCGCGTTCTTCCCCAGCCGGATTGGCAACGACTGGCTCGGCCGAACGCTCGGCCTGCTGACTTTCACTCCCTATGAATGCTGGCGGCAATCACACGCGCGGCATCATGCCAGCACCGGCAATCTCGACGCGCGCGGATTGGGCGATATCGATACGCTGACCGTGCGGGAATTCTTTGCACGGAGCCGGTTCCAGCGGTTCTTCTATCGGTTCTATCGCAACCCGGTGGTGCTGCTCGGCCTCGGTCCAGCATATCAATTCCTGTTGCGGCATCGGCTTCCGGTCGGGCTGTTCAAGGATGGCCCGCGTTATTGGATCAGCGCAATGGGAACCAACGTGGGTTCGCTGCTGCTGCTGGCCGGTCTGATCTATCAGTTTGGCCTGGGGGTGGCGCTGCTGGTGTTTCTGCCTGTCCTGCTGATCGCGGCCACGATGGGCGTCTGGCTGTTCTATATCCAGCACCAGTTTGAAGCGGCACACTGGGAGCAGGGAAAAGCCTGGGCCTTTCACGATGCAGCGCTGCGCGGCAGTTCGCATCTTGAGTTGCCTGCGGTGCTGCGCTGGTTCACCGGCAACATCGGGATCCACCATGTCCATCATCTGGTCAGTCGCATCCCATTCTACCGCCTGCCTGAAGCACTGAAGGCGATGCCCAGCATGCAAGACCTGAACCGGGTCACTGCGCTCGACGCGCTTGCCTCGTTGCGGCTGGCCCTGTGGGACGAAGACCAGCGGCGGCTGATCACCTTCCGCGAGGCAAAGCGGGT
>VFKS01000004.1 GCA_009885425.1 Novosphingobium sp. | reverse complement strand
GGCATCGTCAGCGGCGCGGCCTTCGGCGATCAGCTGGTCAGTGGGGGAGCTTTCGAGCGTGGTGCGGCGGCTGTCGTCGGGCAGCACGACCTCGCCCGGTTCAACCGCCGCGCTGCCGCCTACGTCGAGCAGCGGATTGGCTTCCAACGCCTCGCCGATGAAGGCTTCGATCTCAAGGTTTGACAGCGCCAGCAGCTTGATCGCCTGCTGCAATTGCGGCGTCATCACCAGTGATTGCGATTGCCTGAGGTCTAGGCGGGGGCCGAGCGCCATCGGTCAGTTCCTAGAGCGTGAAGCCCTCGCCGAGGTAGAGCCTCCGTACGTTTTCATCCGCGACCAGCTCTTCGGGGCTGCCAGCAAATAGCACCTGTCCGCCATAGATGATGCAAGCGCGGTCGACGATATCGAGCGTTTCGCGGACGTTGTGGTCGGTAATCAGCACCCCGATCCCGCGATCCTTGAGATCGGTGACCAGGTGGCGGATATCGTTGATCGAGAGCGGATCGATCCCGGCGAACGGCTCGTCGAGCAACATGATCGAAGGGTTTGCGGCCAGCGCCCGGGCAATCTCGCAGCGCCGCCGTTCACCGCCTGAAAGCGCCATCGCCGGGCTGCTCCGCAACCGGTCGAGCCCGAACTCATCAAGCAGCCGCTGCAATTCGCTCGCGCGCACTTCCTTGTCCGGCTCGGCCAGTTCGAGCACGGCGGCGATGTTCTGTTCGACCGTCAGCCCGCGAAAGATGCTGGTTTCCTGCGGCAGATAGCCCAGCCCAAGGATGGCGCGGCGGTACATCGGCAGATTGGTGACATCGACCCCGTCCATCAGAATCCGGCCGCTGTCGGGCCGCACCAGCCCCATGATCGAATAGAAACAGGTGGTCTTGCCCGCGCCATTCGGGCCGAGCAGGCCCAGCACTTCGCCCTTGCCTACCGATAGCGAAATGTCGGTCAGCACGGCGCGCTTGTCATAGCTTTTGGCGATCGAAATCACCTCCAGCCCGCCTTGCGGGATCGGCTGCATGGCATCGGTGTTCGGCGCGACAAGGTGCT
>VFKS01000492.1 GCA_009885425.1 Novosphingobium sp. | reverse complement strand
TCGGTCAGCGCCTTGACCCCGCGTTGGCGGAACAGCGTGCCGAGCCAGCCGGGCAGATCGCCGCCGATCATGTCGCCGTCCTGACTGTAGGCTGCCCAGCGCGCCACCAACTGAGCCATGATCGCTGCGCGGCCGGTGAAACCACCTTGCAAAGCGTCTTCAAGGTTTAGCAAGCACAGGTAATTCTCGCGGCCCTTGCGGACCACGACCGGTTGGCTGCCATCGGGGCGGAGCCCGTCCCAGGCCCGGCGGCTTTCGCGGCGGAGCTGGCGTTGCAGCGCCTTGGTGAAGGTTGAGACCCAGACCGTTCCGCCCGATTGCTGCGCCCATAACGAAGCCGGGGCGAGGTAACCCAGGGTCTTGCCGATCCCGGTTCCCGCTTGCGCCAGCAGCAGGTGCGGCAGGCCTTCGCGGCGGCGCGGTTCAAACAGATGCGCGACTTCCTGCGCGTAATTGGCCTGCGCCGGGCGGCTTTCAGCGCCGTTGCCGGTCAGCCGGGTCAGCCGGGAATGCACATCATCGGCATTGAGCGCGATCTGGCCGGGCTGCGGCCGCTCGGGCGTTTCCTCCCATTCGGGCAAGCGCGAAAACAGCCAGCGTTCGGCCTTGGCCGGAGTGGCGATCCGGGCGGTCAACAGCGGGGCCCAGGTCCAGCGCAGCTTGGTGAGGTTTTGCAGGGATGACCAGGCCCCTTCGCGCATCGCCCAGTCGGGCTGCTGGCAGGTGGTGAGCAAGGCTTCTGCGGCCTGTTGCAACAGCGCAGGGACGGCATCATCGTCCTCGGGTTCAGGCAAATTTAGCGCATGGGCCAGCCCCTTTGGAGTGGGCACAACGAACCGCGCGGGGAACACGAAAGCGAACAATTCCAGCAAGTCGAGCCCCGAAAGGTCCGGATAGCCCAGCCGGGTCGCCACCAGCGGTGCATTGAGCATCAGCAGCGGTGTATCCGCCGCCGCTACAATCGCATCGCCCTTGGCCACGGTCCGCGTCGCGCCATGCCCATCACGCAGCCAGCAGCCGGCATGGCTGGCGTGAAGGGCGGGGAGGGGCAGGGCAGCGCTCACTGGGAAAGCGATAGAACGGAAATGGAACACGGCGCAAGATCGGTTTCCGAATTCGCGCCCTGCTCAATCAAACCGACCGGGCAACATCCGCCTTTTTTCCCTGACGCGACCGTTCGTTCTGCCCGATCCAGTCGCGCACAGCCTCGGATCGTGGACTGTGTTCGATCGGGACGGCCGTGGCGCGAAGTTTGATCAAGCGATCAACATCGATCGGGCGCAAAAAGCGTATCCCGATCTCGCTATTCTCATACCTTACGATTTGCGCGGAGAGCGATGCAAGGTTTCGGAACCGCACCTTGACCAACTCATCCACTTCCAGATCAACCAGACCGGGACATTCGCCCTTCAATCCGGTTTCCGATATGTTGCTAATGCGGATGTTGACGGAGGAACCGTCATTCCGTTCGCAACAGGCGATCAACAGTGTGGCATTGCGCTGTGCGCGCTCCGCTGGTGTCGCGGTATCCGCGACCTCTCCGATTTTACGACCCATAACCCCCTCAGTATATTTACTTGGTAGAATGCCCCTAGTTGAATAGCGTTTCGCAATCGTAAACGATAGCAATGACCTCGTCCGATATTCGGCCTTCTGCAAACTGGGGTGTGATCGGGCTTGCTTCATCGGGTCGCGAAAATTTGCGGCCTGCCACCGCGTCAAATGATTGACCGTTCGGCAAGCGCGGTTAAGCCTGCCCAGATGCCGAATCCCTCCCGCGCCGCGCTGATCGATCGCCTGCCCAAGGCCGAACTCCACCTGCACATTGAAGGCTCGCTTGAGCCTGAGTTGCTGTTCGCACTGGCGAAGCGCAACGCGGTGGCAATCCCGTTTGCCAGCGTTGAGGAGGTTCGGGCGGCCTATTCGTTCACCAACCTGCAGGATTTCCTGGACATCTATTATCAGGGAATGTCGGTGCTGCAGACCGAACAAGACTTCTACGACCTGACCTGGGCCTATCTAGAACGAGCGGCGGCGGACACGGTCCGCCACGTTGAGATATTCTTTGATCCGCAAGGCCACACCGAACGCGGCGTGGCGTTCGAAACGGCGCTGAACGGGATCGAGCGCGCGCTGATTGATGGCGAGGCGCAGCTAGGGATAAGCTACCGGATCATCATGTGCTTCCTGCGTCACCTCAGTGAAGAGGACGCTTTCGCCACGCTCGATCAGGCGCTGCCGCATCTTGACCGGATCGACGGCGTCGGGCTCGATTCGTCCGAAGTTGGGCATCCGCCGGCCAAGTTCGCACGAGTATTTGCCAAGGCTCGCAAGCTCGGCCTGCATGTGACCGCGCATGCCGGGGAAGAAGGCCCACCGGAATACGTTTACGAAGCGCTGGACCTGCTGGAGGTAGAGCGGATCGATCACGGCAATCGTGCGCTTGAGGATGCCGCGCTGGTTTCGCGGATCGTCGGCGAAGGGCTGACGCTGACCGTCTGCCCGCTTTCCAACCTGAAGCTGTGCGTGATCAAGGACATTGCCGCTAGCCCGGTGAAACGGATGCTCGACCTTGGGTTGAAAGCAACGATCAATTCGGATGATCCGGCCTATTTCGGTGGCTACATCAATGCCAACTTCCACGCTGTGGCAGAGGCACTGGACCTGACCGAGGCCGAGATCGTCCAACTGGCTGAAAACAGCTTCACCGGATCATTCCTGCCGGTGCTCGATTCTGCCCGGCATCTGGCCGAGATCGCCGAGGTTGCGAATGGTTGAAAAGGTTTACCTGACCGCCGACCGCCTGCTCAAGGATTCATACCGGCTGGCCAATCAGGTGATCGACGCCGGGTTCCGCCCGACCCATCTGGTCGGGATCTGGCGCGGCGGGGCGCCGATTGGCATCGCCGTGCAAGAGCTGCTCTCCTACCACGGGATCGAATGCGATCACATCGCAGTGCGAACTTCGAGCTACTACGGGATCGACCAGCAAGACAAAAAGGTGCGGGTCTATGCGCTGGGTTATCTGGTCGACACCTTGGGGCCGGACGACCGCCTGCTGGTGATCGACGACGTGTTCGATTCGGGCCGTTCGATCGAAGCGTTCCTGAGCGAGCTAGCCGGGCGATGCCGCTACAATATGCCCGAGACAGTTGGGATCGCGACCGTCTACTACAAACCTGCCCGCAACCAGACCAAGCTCAAACCAGATTTTTTCATCCACGAAACCGAGGAATGGCTGGTTTTCCCGCACGAGATCTGCGGCCTGACCGAAGACGAGATCCGCAAGCACAAACCCGGCGCGGGGCTGATTTTGCGGGATTAGCCCCGCAAAAATGCGCCGTGAAAGCCAACCGGCAGGGCCGCATGCGCGCGCCAGCTGGCAAGTGGTCCATTCGCCAGTTTCTGCGCGTCGAACAGGTGCAGTTCGCTCGCCCCGGCCTTGAGGTTGAGCGTGGTGCCAATCAGCCAGCCCTTATCTTCGCCGCTGCCGTTGGCCACGAACAGGAACTCTTCGACCAGTTGATCGTTGCCGAAATCGAACCGGGCCGATTTGCCGCGCTTCCAGTCCCACCGTGCCAGCTGGTGTGGGAATGGGGTGTCGCGGTAACCGCTGACATGGGTGGTATAGCGCCGGGCCTGCCCGACAAAACGGTGGTCGCTCTGCGGGAATTCGGCTTCGACGCCGCTGGCGATCAGCTCGGCCTGGCCATTAGGGCGCAGCACGACCTGGGTCAGCATCGGCCGCGGCGAATGGATGAACTCACCGCGCAGCAGCGCGCTCGCGGCGGTCTGGCCAAAGGTTGGATCGGCTTCGAAGCAGCCGTCAAACCGGATCGTGCCATCCGCCTCGTCCCAACCATCGGTCAGATGGAAGAACGAGAATGTGGGCAGTTCAAACGTCCGCTGCTTGGTCAAATCGTTCTTGTCGATCACCAGCACTTGCGTCCCCAGTTCCGGCCGCCAGACCATTCCGGTCGACAGTGGAAATTTGAATTTTTCCTGCAACCAGGGTTGCAGCACGATCACGATCGAGCGGCTGGTGATGGTGAAATCGTGGAAATAGCTGGGGCGGGACAGCTTGATCACTTGCGCCTTGTTCAGCGTGCCATCGGCGCGCAGGTTCCACAGCACGCAGTTCTTGCCGGCGCCACCGAAATTCCAAACGCTGCCATCGACTTCGACCCGTGGGTGGGCTGAGAACGGCATACCTTTCAGGTCATCTCGAAAGGTCTTGGCACCGCGCGTGGCCAAGCTTTCCGGATCAAGCCGCATCGCCGATCCGCCTTCCCACAGCGCCAGTACGTCGCCACCGATTGGCAGGATGCCGGTGTTGGCGGCATTGGCATCGTCCGGCCCGTTCAGCACCGCCCCCTTACGCGATGATGTGCCGAAGCCCGGGGTGACAATGGCGTTCAGCTTGGTTTCCAGCCGCCGCTTGGGCGTATCGACAAACCGGGCGGCAAGGCTGGCCTGACCATCGGCGATCCGCCAGCGCCGAACCAGACCATCGCCGTCGAACCAATGGCCGGCCGCGCTGGTGCCGCGGCGGAACTTGGCCGGGCCATTGCGCCAAAGGGTGCCGGTAAAGCCCGCCGGGGCCTTGCCGTGGATCAACTCCAGCGCGGCCGGGGCGATATCGGCATCGACATCAGCCACCGCCGAGGCCCAGCGCGGCGGCAGGGCTCCGGCCAGCGCCATTTCGGGGGTGATCACCATGCTGGCGGCCACGCTGGCAAGGGTGGAGCCGATGAACTGGCGGCGGTTGAAATCGATGGTCATGGTGGTCCGCCTTACTTGAACGAGATGGTTTGGTTGTTGGTGCCGCTTTTCACTTCGAACTTGGCATCATCCCAGGCGGCCGGGCCCATGTTGCCCTTGGCGCTGTTTGAGAAGGCGAACGGCTCGACAGGCATCCCGAATGGGTTGGTATCCATCTTGCCGTTGCCATTGACGTCATGGAACAACTTCACGCCGTAAAGCCCGGGGGCGAGGCCGGTAATGACGGTGCTGGTACTGGTGCCGGACACTTCAATTGCGGCGCCGCGCACCGGCTTGCCGCCGTCGTAACCGGCGGCGCCTTCGTACAGCGCCAGCATGATCCGGCCCTGAGGCGCTTCGATATCGGTGAGGGAAATCGTCAGCGTTGCGGCTTCGGCGGTGGCGCTGGCCTGGGCCACAGAGCCGGGTACGGGCAAGGCCAATACGGGCAGAGTGAGGGCGGCGGCGGCAATGATCTGGATGAAACGGGACATGCTGTTTGCTCCTTCGTAAACGTTTGCTAGTGACTGATCCGGATTTGGCAGCGTCCCGTTCGCGGGCAATCTGGTTTACGTGGAAAGGCAGGATTTCTGCGCGAGATGACGGAAAATTCCACTCACGCAGCGCCAGTGGCAGGCCCTTTTCGCCAATATATGACCGGGTTTGTCGTGGCCGCATTGGCCGCCGTGGTCATGTCGGTAACCGGTGCACTGGGCACGGACGAGGCACCGTTCGGGGTGCGGCTGGGGTTCTGGCTGATCTGCATGTTGGCCGGGGCCTTCATCGGCGCCGGCGCTTCAACCATGTTCAAGGCCTGGGGGGCGCTGGCCCGCTGGCCGTGGGCAGAGGTGGTGGCGATCTCGGTCCTGATGGCGCTGCCGCAGACCCTGATTGTGATCGCGGCGCGCAGCATGATTTTCGAAATCCGGGTTCCGACCAGCAGCGGCATCGTCATCATGTTCGGCTTTGTGCTGTTCATTTGCCTGATCATGGTCGCGCTCGACCATGCGATGCACAAGGACCGCCCCGTCGCAGAGCCGGTTGCCGCTCCGGTTGTCGCGCCATTGGCTGCGGTTAGCTCGCCGGACCCTGCCGCCGCCGATCCGCTTGACCGGTTTCGTGGACGGCTGCCGCACGGCCTGCGCGCGGCCCGGCTAATCGCGCTAGAGGCTGAGGATCACTATTTGCGAGTCCACACTGACAGCGGCAGCGGATTGATCCTGCTCCGGCTGGCCGATGCCGTGGCAGAACTGTCCAGCGTTGAAGGCGCGCAGACCCATCGGTCATGGTGGGTGGCGCGCAGCGCGGTTGTTGCGGCCAAACGAATGGACGGCCGGGCGACCTTGACACTCGAGGGCGGGCAGGACGCGCCGGTCAGCCGCTCATTCTATAAGGCGATCAACGAGGCTGGCTGGCTTGGTTAGGCGCTGGGGCTCAGGCGATCGACGCTGTTGACATCCAAATGCGGGTCGATTGGAATTGTGTTTCAACGTTGCTCCAAATCGTTCGATTTTTTCAATCGCCATCAAATTGGATTGAAATGCCTTGGCCCGCCCGATCCGCTTGCAAAAGCGGCGCATTCGCGCAAAGGCCCGGACACTATGACCGATGACGCACTGATCGCCGCCGCACAGGTTTCCAAGGCTTGGCCGTTTGAAGAAGCGCGCAAGCTGCTCAAGCGCTATCCGGACGGGAAACCGGGCGGCGCGGCGGTGCTGTTTGAGACCGGCTATGGCCCATCGGGGCTCCCGCACATCGGCACCTTTCAGGAAGTGCTGCGCACCACCTTGGTCCGTCGGGCCTATGAAGTGCTGTCGGGCGGGGCGCCGACCCGGCTGGTGGCATTCAGCGACGACATGGACGGGTTGCGCAAGGTGCCCGACAATATGCCAAACCAAGGCCTGCTAACGGCCTATCTGGGCCATCCGCTGTGTCGGATCCCCGATCCGTTCGACAAGTATGAGAGCTTTGCCCATCACAACAACGCGATGCTGCGCGAGTTTCTGGATCGGTTTGGCTTCGACTACGAATTCATCGCCAGTTCTGATCGCTACAATTCGGGCCAGTTCGATGACGCGCTGAAGGGCGTCTTGCGCAACTATCAGGCGATCATGGATGTAATGCTGCCGACGCTGCGCGAAGAACGCCGGCGGACCTATTCGCCAGTCCTGCCGGTCAGCCCCACGACCCATCAGGTGCTGCAGGTTCCGATCGAAGTGGTCGATGCCGAAGCTGGGTTGATCCGGTTCGAAGACCACGGCGAGACGGTCGAGCATTGCATCTTTGGCGGCGCTGCCAAGCTGCAATGGAAAGTCGATTGGGGAATGCGCTGGGTCGCGCTGGGGGTCGATTATGAAATGTCGGGCAAGGACCTGACTGACAGCGTGCGCGAAAGCGGTAAGATCGCCCGCGTGCTTGGCGGTCGTCCGCCCGAAGGGATGATCTACGAGCTGTTCCTCGATGAGAAGGGCGAGAAGATTTCCAAGTCGAAGGGCAACGGCCTGACGATTGACGAATGGCTGACCTATGGCAGCGAAGAAAGCCTCGGTTTCTACATCTACCGCGAACCCAAGAGCGCCAAGTCGCTCCACGTCGGAATCATCCCGCGCGCGGTAGATGAATACTGGCAGTTCCGCGAAAAGCTGGTCGATCAGCCGATCGAACAACAGCTCGGCAATCCCGTATGGCACCTGCTGCGCGCCAATGGTGAAGCTGGCGGGGCGGGGGACAAGCTGCCAGTGACCTATGGCCTGCTGCTCAATCTGGTCGGCGTGCTGGGCGCTGGTGCAAGCCGGGATCAAGTCTGGTCCTACCTTGGCAATTATGTCGAAAATGCCGATCCGGCTGCGTATCCGGAACTGGACAAGCTGGTCACCACCGCGCTCGCCTATAACCGCAATCTGATCGCGCCCACGCTGGTCCGCCGCAAGCCAGAGGCGGGCGAGGTGCTGGCCCTGGCCGCGCTGGATGAGGAGCTGGCAGCGACATCGGATGATGCGACAGCCGAGCTACTCCAGAACATCGTCTACGAAATTGGCAAAGACCCGCACTACGGCTTCGAGGGCCTGCGTGACTGGTTCAAGTGTCTGTATGAGACCCTGTTAGGATCAAGTCAGGGGCCAAGGATGGGCAGCTTCATCGCGCTTTACGGGATCGGCAACACCCGCAAACTGATTGCAGAAGCGCTGGCCTAGACCCTCACTGCGCCGGAGACCCATTCGCGCGCGCCGCGGCGGATCATTTCGTCGTCGTCGGGCAGTCGTTCGCGGGCATCGTAACTGCGGGTGGCGAGCACCCAGGCTTCGGGGATTAGCTCGTCAAACTCGATCCCGCATTGCCCGGCCACGCTCCAGCGAATCGTACCAAACGCTTCGTAGCCGAACCATTGCAGCACTGCCGAGCCACTGCGCGGCAGTGCCGATTTGCTCAGTCCGGCCCCGCTGCGCGACAGGTCTTGCAGGACCACGCGCAGTTCACCGTTGAGCGTGATCAACCGCGCGGGAAGGCGCGTTCTGAGCCTGCTGGCTGATCTGTTGCCGTGACTTGCCATAGTTTGGCCTGCGTTGTCTGACCCAGCCCTCAGAATGGCAGGCGATGGTCAGCAAAGCGCCAAGATCACTCTAGGCAATACTGCGTAGTCACTTCCCCGGCGCTATGTTCCAGCCCCATGGCGAGAGCGAGGCTACGTTCTTCTCGCGGCAATCCAGCGATCGATTTTGCCTTCAAGGATCGGCAGCGGCAAGGCGCCGCTGCCAAGCACAGCATCATGGAAACCCCGGATATCGAACCGTTTGCCCAGCGCCGTCTCGGCCTTTTTGCGCAGGCGCTGGATGGTCAGCGCGCCGATCTTGTAGCCTAGCGCTTGCCCCGGCCAGACGATGTAGCGCTCAACCTCGGCGGTGGCATCGCTTTTGCCCATGCCGGAATTGGCCAGCATGAAATCGATCCCTTGCTCGCGGGTCCAGCCCTTGGCGTGGAGCCCGGTATCGACCACCAGCCGCATCGCGCGCAGCATTTCGTCATCCAAAGTGCCCCAATGCTGCAGCGGGTCCTGGTAGAAGCCCATCTCGTAACCCAGCGTTTCGGCATAGAGCGCCCAGCCTTCGACATAGGCGTTGTTACCGCCGAACCGCTGGAAATCTGGCAGCGAGCTATCTTCCTGGGCCAGGCTGATCTGAAAATGGTGACCCGGCGCGCCCTCGTGAAGATACAACGTGACCACTCCGGTCAGGAACCGACTGGGCAGATCGTAGGTGTTGTAGTTGAACACTCCGGGCCGGCTGCCATCGGGGGTTCCCTGGTTGTAGGAGCCGCCCGCTTCGAACTGTTCGCGGAACGCCGGATAGGGCTCGATCAGCAGCTTGGTCTTCGGCACTTTGTTGAAGTATTTCGGGATCTGCGCATCGACCGCCTTGGCTGCGGCGGCAAAGGCATCGGCCAATTCCTGTTTGGACTTGGGGTGATAGCGCGGGTTGGTGCGGATATCGTCAAAGAACGCCCGCAATGGTCCCTTGAAGCCTAGCCGTGCGCGAACTCCGTCCATCTCGCGCTGGATCCGGGCCACTTCGGTCAGACCCAGTTGGTGGACCATTTCGGGTTCGAGCTTCAGCGTGGTCTGGTTTTCGATTGCGCGCCGATAGAGCCCGACGCCGCCCTTCATCGCCGATATGCCGACCACTTCGCGCGCTGCGGGCAGGTATTCGTCGTTCAAGAAGGCGCGTAGGCGGCGGTAAGCGGGGTAGACTTCCTGGGCGGTTACAGTGCGATAGGCCTGCGTCAGCGCCGCGCGGCGACCCTCTGGCACAGCATCGGGAAAATCACGCGTTGCGGCGGTGAACTGCGTTTCATCCAGCGACTGCGCCAGCATTCCGTCGATCTGCGCGACCATATTGCGCGTGGTCATCCGGGTTTCGACCACGCCGCTGTCCAGCCCTTGCCGGAACCGGACGACAGCATTGTCGAGCACTTGCGGATAGATCCTGAGCAGATCGAGATTGCGGCGGTATTCGGGCTCTCCAGTCCAGCTGAGCGATCCGCCTTTGGTCATCAGCGAGGCGAGCTCGACGTGGAGCCCGCCGAAATGGACGAGCGGGCGCACGGCGGTCAGCGCCAGCATATCAGGCTGGAGCCACAGCGCAGCTTCGCGGCGGTTGAGCAAGAATGCGTCGTAGGAGATTTGCCGTTCGGGGCTGAGCCGGGTGCGGTTGATCCGTTGCAGTGCGCCCAGTTCCCACTTCACCACTCTGCGCCGCGCGCGCAGCGGGGCGTCGGTAAAGGTCAGCCGCAGCGCTGCCAGATCAACCTTGCCGCCACGATAGAGCACGCCCCACGGATCGTGTGAATCCTCGCGCCGGGCCGCTTCGCGCAGGAACGCCATGAGCCGTGCGTCTTCGCCATCTTCGGTTTGCGCCCAGGCAGAGCCCGCGGGAAGACCCAGCGCCGTTCCGGTGGCGAGCAGGCTAGCGGCGAAATTTCGCCGGGTCAGCAATGGCTGCATCAAGTGCCCCACTTGCGCGAACGGTACCACTTGGTCAGCACGTATTTCTTGCCTTTCACTACCGGCAGTCCGGCGTGCATCGTATCTTCGTTGGGGCGGCCGTCCGGCAGGTTGTTGTTCCAGATCAGCAGAGCGCCCTGCTGCGGCGGCACGGCCAGTCCGATTGCGGTGAATTGGGTATCCCCGCCTTCATCGACTTTGTTGAGATAGGCCATCGCGGTGATCGAACGCTGCCCGCCGCGCTTGGATTCGGCCTTCCAGTAGTCGGCCTTAGTCCAGAACACGTCGAGGTGGTACTTGAACTCTTGCCCAACCTCATAGCGCTGACCCTGCATTGTCTCACCCCATTCGTGCGGCAGGCCGAGCAGCGCATCGATTCGCTCTTCTACTTTCTGGATGAACGGGTCGAACGGATCGACATTGCCCGAGCTGCTGGTCCGCCAGGCTTCGGTATAACCGTGATCGAGCACCGCAGAGGGTTGGGCGGTGCGATCGATCATCGCGCGCAGTTGGCTGCATTCCTGCGGATCAAGGAAGTCGCGCGCCGCCCAGATCTCTGCCCGATTGGTGTCGAGCCGCTGGACCAGCGGGTTGGCATCGAGTCGGCGTCTGACATGGGCTCCCGCTTTCAGCAGCGGCAACTTATCGGGCACAGGGGCAGTGGCAAACGGGCTCATCGCGCCTGCCTATCCGATTGCAGGGTCCGCGAAAATGCCCAATCGCAGCAATGCGAACCAAGTTCTTGCCCTTGGAGTCCAGTTGGGCCAGTTTCCCGCGCCATGGATACCGCCAATAACACTGCCGCCCGCTATTCGCTTGGCGCCATCGCCCTGCATTGGATCATCGCGCTGATGATCATGCTCAATTTCGCACTGGCCTGGATCTCGGAAGATCTGCCTAAAGGCGATCGCGCTGTCATGCTTGGAAATCACAAGGCGATCGGGATCATTATCCTGATGCTGACCGTTGTGTGGGTCATCTGGCGCCTGACGCACAAGGCCCCGCCGCTGGTCGAAACGTTGAAGACTTGGGAAGCCGCGCTGTCAAAGGTCACCCACGCCTTGATCTATTTTCTGATGCTGGCGATCCCGCTTGCGGGCTGGGCGCTTTCCTCGGCCTGGGGCAAGGGTAAGCCGGTTTCGATCTTTGGACTGTTCGATTTCCCTGCGCTCCCGGTCGGCAGCGACAAGCCGACAGTCGATATGTTCTATGAACTGCACGAGATCACCGGGACGTTGATGCTGGTGTTGCTCGCGCTGCATGTCGGTGCGGCGCTGAAGCACCATTGGATCGACAAGGACGGAACGATGCGGCGGATGGTGCCCTGGATCAAGTAATCGGGCAGCGTCTTTCGCCAAAACTAAACGGGCCCCGGCATCGCTGCCGGGGCCCGCTTCGTTTCAGCCTTCGGGTGCTTACCAGAAGAAGTCGTGAATCACGTCGACAACTTCGCCGGTGTAGATATCGACCAGCACCGCATCGTCGTAATAGCGCACCCAGCGATAGGGGCCATAAACGTCTGGGAGGCGATAATAGGCCGGATCGGCGATCCAGTAGTCCTCTCCAAAGAACAACGCATCGAGGAAGAACCCGACGCTCAGCCGCTGGTACGAATAGCCGCGATAAGGGGAATAGTACGAACCGATCTGGAAGTAGCTCGGATAGTGACTGCGGTAGGAAAACCAGTCATAGCGGTTGTTATAGCGCCAGTTGGAATTCCAGTTGTTGTAGTTGCTGCCCCAGGTCCAGCCCCAGTGGGTGTTCCAGCCCGACCAGTTGCGGTGGCGTGAACGGTCCCAGTGGCTAGTCCAGTTGCGGTTGCGCCAATAGTCGCGGTTTCCGCCATGGTGGTTCCAGCCATTGTGCTCACGCCAGCCATCGCGGTTGCTCGACCAGTCGCCGCCGCCGTCACGCTGCCGCGCGGCATCGGTCCAGGTGCGGCCTTGTTCACGGTTGCCATCGCGCTGACGCGCCCCATCGGTCCGGTTGCGGTCGCCATCGCGCTGGCGCCAGCTGGCTTCATTGCGCTGTTCGGTCCGCTGTTCGGCACGCCGTTCGGTCCGCTTGCCGTCATTCCAGGTTCCGGTCTGCGGAGGTTCTTCGCGTCCGGCGCGGCTGCGCCAGTCACCACCGCTGCGGTCGACCTTAGCATTACGTTCAGCATTGTCGTTTCGCTGCGCGCGGCCGCGCCAGTCACCGCCAGAGGCCTGACGGGTTTGTTGCGGCGGGGCGGCAACGGGAGCTTGCGCCTGACCGTTCCAGCTCCGTGCACCTTCGCTGCGATTGCCCTCGCTGCGATTGCCTTCGCTGCGGCCACCCTCGCGGCGTGAACCTTCGGCACGGGCATTTTCACCACTGCGGTTGCCGCCATTCCAGCCAGACTGACGGGCCTGTGGAGGCGGAGCGGGCTGAGGTGCAGCCTGCGGGGGTGGGGTGTAGCTGCGCTGGCTCTGCTGCGGCGCCTCCTGCTGCTGCGGCGGCGGAGCTTGCCGCTGTGGCCGCGGGCTATCATCGCTCCGCGCCGGACGCTCATCGCCCCAGCTACGGCCACGCTCAGGCGCGGCCTGAGCCGCCAAAGGCAGCGAAAGCGCGGCAATTGCCAACGCAATCACACTCGAGCGGATCAAAGTTGTGTTCGACTTCACGGCCATGGCCGATCTCCATCGTTGGTCACCGCACAATTGCGGCGTCATTGAGGCAGGAGATAGCCGAGTCGTTCTGTCAGCAGGGTGAATGGGTTT
>VFKS01000480.1 GCA_009885425.1 Novosphingobium sp. | reverse complement strand
GGAGTGAGTTACTTCACCACATCCGCTTCATGCCAGACCACGGCCTGCGACACTTTGATGCACAGGTGCCCTTCGTCCCAGACCATGCTGGGCGAGCCATAGAGCCGCCAGCCCTGTTCGAGCGCTTCGGACACCCGCTCGCAAAAGGCGCGGTCGTCCTTGCCGGTGAGCAGGCGGTAGATCGGTTTGTCTTCGGGGGTTTGCATGATTTAAGGTTACACCAAGGCTCGGGTGGAAGACCAGTTCTGTGTGAGGCAACTTTGGATTGGTTCGTCGCTACGCTTCTCGCAATGACGAAGTGGGACACGGATACAAAGTACTTTCGTCATTGCGAGCGCAGCGAAGCAATCCAGAGCGACTGAGGCGAACCTCGCATTGCACCCCTACCCCTCCGGCATCCCCGGATAACGCTGGAACACTGGCAACTCGTGCGCCGTTTCCATCCAGCCGATCCGTTCTGCCACCTGAATGTGCGCGCCAGCGGGCAACGCCCCAGGATCATCGAGCGTGACAGATTGGATATCGACGATGCCCGGCAGATATTCCGCGTTGCGATAGGCAATCCCGGTTCCGCATTTCGGGCAGAAACTGCGCAACGCCGAGCCAGAAGAATTGAACGTCGTCAGTTTACCCTGCTCGAGCGTGAACTCCTGCTCGGCAAAGGCCGCCCAACTTACCATCGGCGCGCCCGCGCTTTTGCGGCAATCGGCGCAGTGGCACAGCGCAACGTGCTGCGGCTCACCCTCAACCGAATAACGCACCGCGCCGCACTGGCACCCGCCCGACAGTTTCATTGCCGTTCTCCCATTCGATTCGGTGGGAACATTAAGCGAACATTTATCGTGCTACAAGATATACTTCGACAGATCGGTGTCCTTCGCCAGCCCGGCCAGCCGTTCGCTGACATAAGCCTCATCAATCGTCACACTCTCACCGCCGCGGTCCTCAGCTTCAAAGCTCAGTTCTTCGAGCAAGCGCTCCATCACCGTCTGGAGCCGCCGCGCGCCGATGTTTTCGAGCGCCTCGTTGACTTGGCAGGCGATCCGGGCGACCGCGCGGATCGCACCGGGGGTGAAATCGAGCGTCACTTTTTCGGTGCCGAGCAGCGCACAATATTGCTCGACCAGATTGGCCTTGGTCTCACTCAGTATCCGGACGAAATCGTCCTCGGTCAGCGCTTTCAGTTCGACCCGGATCGGCAGGCGGCCCTGCAATTCGGGCAGCAGATCGCTGGGCTTGGCAACATGGAACGCGCCGCTGGCAATGAACAGCACGTGGTCGGTTTTCATCGAGCCGTATTTGGTCGCGACGGTGGTGCCCTCAATCAACGGCAGCAGATCACGCTGGACCCCTTCGCGGCTGACCGAACCGCCGCGCACGTCGCTGACCGCGATCTTGTCGATCTCGTCCAGAAATACGATCCCGTTGGTTTCGGCATTGGCCAGCGCCACGCGGGCGACATCGTCCTGGTCCATCCGCTTTTCGGCTTCTTCGTCGACCAGCTTGGTCCAGGCCTCGGGCACTTTCAGTTTGCGCTTTTTGAGCGCCTGCTTGCCGAGCGCCTTGCCCATCATTTCGGACAGATTGATCATCCCGATCCCGCCGGGCATTCCCGGAATATCCATCCCGCCGCTGGGCGTATCCTCCACCTCAATCTCAACTTCGGTATCGTCGAGCGCCTTTTCGGCGATCCGCTGGCGAAACGCCTCGCGGGTCGCTTCGGAAGCGCCATCGCCGACCAAAGCCTTGAGCAGCCGGTCCATCGCTGCCTTCTCGGCCGCTTCGCGCACGGCTTCACGGCGGCGGTCTTTCTCCAGCCGGATCGCTTCTTCGGCCAGATCGCGCGCGATCTGCTCGACATCGCGGCCGACATAACCAACCTCGGTGAACTTGGTCGCCTCAACCTTGATAAACGGCGCATCGGCCAGCTTGGCCAGCCGCCGCGAAATCTCGGTCTTGCCGCAGCCCGTCGGCCCGATCATCAGGATGTTCTTGGGCGTCACCTCGTCGCGCAGTTCGGCCGGCAGGCGCTGGCGCCGCCAGCGATTGCGCAGGGCAACCGCGACGGCTTTCTTGGCATCGGCCTGCCCGACGATATGTTCGTCGAGCGCCTTGACGATAGCTTTGGGGGTTAGGTTGTCGGTCACGCTTCGATCACCTCAACCGTCACCCGGTCATTGGTGAACACACAGACATCGGCGGCGACCGCCATGGCGCGGCGGGCGATCTTTTCGGGGTCGGTTTCATAATCGACCAGCGCTTTCGCAGCTGACAGCGCATAGTTGCCGCCCGATCCGATCGCGGCGATGCCTTCTTCTGGTTCGAGCACATCACCGTTGCCGGTCAGGATCAGCAGTACGTCCTTGTCCGCCACGATCATCAGCGCTTCGAGGTTGCGGAGATACTTGTCGGTGCGCCAGTCCTTGGCCAGTTCCACTGCCGCGCGCATCAGCTGGCCGCGGTGCTGCTCGAGCTTTTTCTCGAGCCGTTCGAACAGGGTAAAAGCATCGGCGGTCGCCCCGGCGAACCCGGCGATCACGCTGCCATCACCCAACCGCCGGACTTTTTTGGCGTTGGGCTTCATCACGGTGTTGCCCATCGAAACCTGACCATCGCCCGCGATGACGGTCTTGCCGCCCAGTTTGACGCCGATGATGGTGGTGCCGTGCCACTGGATCAGGCCGTGGCTATCTGAAGAAGTGCTCATGAAGCGGGATATATGTTCGATCCCGCCCCGTTCAATCCTTCAACACGCTCAAGTGAGGCTAGCTGCCGTTGGGCCCGGCAGCACCGCCGCCGCCAGCGCCGACCTGGCCGATATTGCCGAACAGGTCTTCGAGGAAGGTGCGCTCACGCCCCAGCGTCGGGGTCTTGTCGCCATCGGGGTTGATGTTCGCGACCGTTTCCATGCCGCTGCGGGTAACCGCAGCCACGTTGCCCTTGGCGTCAAAGGCGATCCGCACCAACAGCTGCTCGTGCGGCTTGGGCCGCCCGAAGGCGGCCTGGCGGGTGTTGGTCGAAATATAGTACCAGTCCTTCGCGCCATATTGGCTGATGAAGCTGGGCCGACCGAGCATCCGTTCGACCGACATCTGGTTGTCGATCCCGGGCTGGACCGAATCGAGCAGCGGGAAATCGACCAAATAGCCGCGATGATCCTTGATCGAGGCGCAAGCCGACAGCGCCAGTGCCGTCAAAACCACAGTCGCAATACGTCCCTTAACCGGCATCCTAGGCATTTTCGGCATCTTAGTGTCGCTCCGTCCGGCAGCCGCAGGATTGCCCGCGCCGCCCCTTTGATCTATCGCCGCCAGCCTTAGGCCGCCTTGGCCCGCCGTGCAATGGCGGGCGATGGGGGCCGCGGCTTTAATGCCCCCTGAATGGATGAAAGGCGCTGTCGATGTCGCTACTCAATCGCCTGCTTGGCCGGCCCGATCCCGCGCAAGAGCAGGTCCGCCCGTTGTGGCTCAAAGTGGTCGAAATTGCCCGCGAGCCGGATTGGTATGCGCGCGGCGGGATCGCCGATAGCGTCCCCGGCCGGTTCGATGCGATCACGCTGGTGCTGGCACTGGTAATGCTCCGGATGGAGCGCGATCCCGCGCTCAGTGCGCCATCCGGGCGGCTGACCGAGCTGTTCGTGAACGATATGGACGGCCAATTGCGCCAGAGCGGGATCGGCGATCTGAGCGTCGGCAAGCAGATCGGAAAGCTGATGGGCGCGCTGGGCGGGCGGATCGAGGCCTTTCGAACAGGACTGGCAGAAAACGAAGATGCGGCTCTGATCGCCGCAGTCGATCGCAATCTGACTTTTGGCGAGAACGGCAATCCGGCCGCTGTTGCCAGCGAAATGCGGGTGTTGACTGCTGCTCTGGCCAGGCTGAGCGACGACGAACTGCTTGCAGGTAAGATTGCGCGATGAGCGAGTTTGCCCGCCTGTTCGATGCCGCCCGGCTGCCTACAGGAGCGCAGCTGGTTGAAGCCAACGAAGCCGAATGCGCCGCGCTGGCCAAGCGGTTCGGACTGGTGGCGGTGAAGCGCCTGTCGGCCCGCGTGACGATGGTAGCCGACGGGCCGACGGTGCGCGCAACCGGGCGATTGGAAGCCCAAGTGGTGCAAAGCTGCGCGGTATCGGGCGATGACCTGCCCACAAAAATTGCCGAGCCGGTAGCGCTGCACTTCGTCCCGGCCTTGCCGCCAAGCGAAGGGGAAGTCGAACTGGACTCCGCCGATCTTGACCAGATCGAGATGGACGGCACCCGCTTTGATCTGGGCGAGGCAATCGCGCAGGGCATGGCGCTCGGCATCGACCTCTATGCCGAAGGCCCCGGCGCCAAGGAAGCCCGGCGCAAGGCCGGGATCCTGAACGAAGCCGAAGGCGGGGCCTTTGCCGCGCTGAAGGGCTTGTTGAAGGACAACTGACCCATCAACGAAAGGGGTTGAAGAACAACTCTTCGACCGGAACCCCGAAGTAGGCCGCCAAGCGATAGGCCAGTGGCAGCGAGGGATCGTATTTGTCCGCCTCGATCGCGATAATCGTCTGGCGTGAAACCTGCAGCGCTTCAGCCAGATCGGCCTGATTGAGACCGCGCCCCTTGCGCAGATCGCGCAGACAATTGTTCATTCAACCGGCCCGCGCAGGCGATAGCGCCAGATCAGCCAGGCGATCCCGAAAGCCACCGCTTCGCCCAGAAACACCGCCAGGCCGCCGAGCGAATACGCGCTGTGCTTGCCGGTGGCGGCGACCAGCGCCACCAGGACAATGACCGCACCGGCCTGCCCGCCCCAGTACCAGGCGACTAGGTGGCCGGTCCTTTGCACATCGTCGAGGTTGCGCCACCACGGATGCACAGCCCAAAACCCGATTGCGAAAACTAGCAGCAGAGCTGGAAATACCAGCCAGAAATTCTCGCCCGGTGGGCCCAGATTGAGCAAATGCCCGCCGACCGCTCCGGCCGCAGAGGCGACGAGCAAAGCCAACAGGGCCAGTTTCACCATTTTTACTCGGTAGGTTTGTTCGATCGCCATTGCGGGGCTCCCTTAATGTAAAACTCTTTTTACATTCCTCGCGGAATATGTCAAAGAGTTTTTACATTAGGCCGTTCGGCGCTGCCGCCCGATCAGAACGGGATGTCATCATCCAGATCGTCGGCGAAACCGCCGCTGGGTGCACCGCCGCCGGAACGCTGGCCGCCGCCCGCACCGCCGCCGAAGTCTCCCCCGCCCGAGCGCTGACCGCCGCCGTAACTTCCGCCACCGCCGCCGCCCGAACCACCTGCGCCGCCGCCCGGAGCGCCATCGAGCATGGTCAGCACGCCCTGCATCCCGCCGACCGAAATTTCGGTGCTGTAGCGGTCATTGCCCGAGGCATCCTGCCACTTGCGGGTGCGCAGCTGGCCTTCGATGTAAACCTTGCTGCCCTTTTTGAGGTAGCGCTCGGCCACGCCAACGAGGCCGTCCGAATTGAGAACAACGGTGTGCCATTCGGTCCGTTCCTT
>VFKS01000510.1 GCA_009885425.1 Novosphingobium sp. | reverse complement strand
GCTCGGCACGTGATCGGGCTGCCACACGTATCGGGCCGAGCTGCGATGCGGATGCTGGAGAATGAAGGTTTCGCCTGGGAGAACTACATCGACATTTTCGATGGCGGCCCGACCATGACCGTGCGGACCGATCAGATCCGTTCGGTCCGTGAGGCGGGCGACAGCGTTGTCACGGCCATCGACGAGCGACTGGGCGAACATAAAGAAGGTGACAAGCAGTTGGTCTCTTTTCGTAAACTAAGCGATTTTCGCTGCGCCTATGGCTGGACCGAAACGCGCGAGGGCGGTGTCGCACTCGATCCCAAATGCGCCGAAATTTTGGGGGTCGAACCCGGCCAAACCGTTACTCACGTAGCGCGGTGGTGAATATGGCAACGGTAGAAATCAACTTCGATGGGATCATCGGACCGAGCCACAATTACGCAGGCCTCAGCCTCGGCAATCTCGCCTCGTCGAGCCATGCTGGCAATGTCGCCTACCCCCGCGCTGCAGCGCTGCAAGGGCTGGCCAAAATGCGGCACAATCTGGCGCTCGGTCTGGAGCAGGGCCTTCTGCTGCCTCTGCCTCGCCCCAATGCTGCCTTCTTGCGCGCGGTTGGCGCAGATGGCAGCGAGAACCCCCGACTGACCGCTGCGGCATGGTCGGCGAGCTCAATGTGGACCGCCAATGCCGCGACCGTCTCGCCCGCTGCTGATACCGCCGACGGTCGCTGCCACCTGACCGCCGCCAATCTGGTGACCATGCCGCACCGCAGCCAGGAATGGCCCGACACCGTCAAACAATTACGGCTCGCTTTTGCCGATCCCGCTCATTTCGTAGTCCACGATGCCGTGCCGCCGTGCTTTGGCGATGAGGGCGCGGCCAATCATATGCGGATGGGCCTAAGCCATGGCGCGTTGGGGCTGGAAATCTTCGTCTATGGCACCAGCGGCGGGGCATTTCCGGCCCGCCAGCACGAGCAGGCCAGCCGCGCAGTGGCCCGCCTCCACAGGCTCGATCCAGCCCGCACGCTGTTTGTCGAGCAGAACCCCGATGCCATCGCTGCCGGGGCGTTCCACAACGACGTGGTCGCAGTGGCCAATGAACGGGTGCTGTTTACCCACGAGCTGGCCTTTGCCGACCCCCAAGGGACCTATACCGCAATCCGCGAACGCTTTCCCGAGGCGGAGATCGTGGTGGTTCCGGCTGATGCTGTCAGCCTGGCAGATGCGATCAAGTCCTACCTGTTCAATGCCCAGCTGCTGACGCTGCCCAGCGGTGAAATGGCGTTAGTGATCCCGACCGAGGCCTGGGAGCATGTCCGGGTCCGCGCCTGGCTCGATGCGATGCTGGCCAGCAATGGCCCGATCCGCCGGGTCCTGCCGGTCAATGTCCGCCAATCGATGGCAAATGGCGGCGGCCCGGCCTGTTTGCGGCTGCGCGTGGTGGCCGATCCCGCTACGGTCGATCCGCGCTTTTTGCTCGACGAAGCAAAGGCCAGCCGGATCGAGACGGTGATCGCGGCACGCTGGCCCGAGGCCATTGCCTTAGCCGAAGTCGGCACCCCGGCGCTGGCTGAACGGGTGATCGCAGCGCGGCTGGCCCTGCTCGAAGCGCTGGACCTGACTGACCTTGCCTGATCCCGTCCCTTGTCGGGACGCTTTACAGACGGCTTGGGGCTTAACCACCACCTTGCGCACAAATCCTGAACTGGCATGATCGTTGCTGATAGAGTCGTTAAGGTTTCGAGGAACAGGATGTTCAAGAAGTTCAGCCGGCTGTTTATGATCAAGACTCCACTGGAGGCTTACCTGATCATCTACGCCTTGGCGCTGGGTGCGGTCGAACGCGGCTCGATCTATCTGACCCAGTATCCCGGTTTCGGCGGCAAGCTGCTGTTCCTCGCTTGCACTGGCGCAGTGTTCATGGCTGGCGGCAAAATCCTTGATTGCCTGAAGCACGAAAAGCGCCTTCAGGAGCATCCTGAAACAGTTTTCTGAGGCTGATAAGGTGGGGTGATTCTGTTGCTAGGCTCACCCCGGGCCTCCGGTATCCGTTCTGTTGCCCGGTCGGTCCAACCGCGCTTTAGCTTTGTAAATTCAGGCCGTTAGGCCGTCACATTACGCCGCGAGAGCGAGTGCTTCGTTGTCGTTGGCACTTGTGTGTTTTAAGCCTTTGACGGGTTACTCAGCCCGGGCGAAAACTGCGTTTTTCAACACACGTCGATCCTAGTTCGGCCCCATCAGCACCCCTGCGACAACAGGGCCCCTGCCCAAAGCAGGGTGGTGATGGTGGAGCCGCCGGGTACCGCCCCCGGGTCCGCTGTGCCTATTGCACGCAACAATTTATCGCCATAGCCGGGCGAACCCGGCAAAAGCCAATATAGG
>VFKS01000355.1 GCA_009885425.1 Novosphingobium sp. | reverse complement strand
TGCAAAAGTCGGTGAAGGTCGGAGACATCACCTGGCCCTATCTGGAAGGCGGCAATCCGGCAGGAAAGCCACTGGTGCTGGTTCACGGGTTCGGCGGTGACAAGGACAACTGGGCGTTCTACGCCCCGCATATCAAGCGCGACTACCGGCTGATCTTTCCCGATCTGCCCGGCTTTGGCGAGAACGATCGCAGCTTTGCGCCGGACTATTCTGTGCAGGCCCAAACCGAACGACTGCGCCTGTTTCTGGACGCACTGGGGATCGACAAGTGCCATCTCGGCGGTAATTCGATGGGCGGCGGGATCGCGCTGCGCTTTGCATTCGAACACCCTGAGCGGCTGCTTTCGCTGACGCTGTTCAACAATCTCGGTGTGACCGGGACTGTCGAAAGCGACCTGCAGAACATGGTTGAGACCGGCAGCAATGCCAACCCGCTGGTCCCGCGGACCTTGGCCGATGTCAACGCGTTGCTGGGCTTTGTAGCCCATAAGCCGCGCTGGATTCCGGCGCAGTTCAAGCGGCTCATACTGGCCGATATCGCGCCGCATCAGGCACTGCTCGACAAGATCTTTGGCCAGATTCTGGAGGAAGCGCAGAACCAGCCGTTCAACGACCGGCTCGGCGAAATCAAGGTCCCGGTCCAGATCATCTGGGGCCGCCACGATCAGCTGATCCACGTCAGCTGCGCGAATGTGCAGCACGAAGGCATTGCCGGTAGCGAACTGGTGATCTTTGAGGATATTGGCCACGTTCCGATGATCGAAAAGCCAGCCGAAGTGGCACAACGACACCTCGCCTTCCTTGCCAAGCATTAAGCTTCGCGCCAGTCTGGTGCGGGGAGGCAAGGTATGACACTCAAGATCGGACTTCTGGGCGGCGGAAGCTGGGGAACCACGGTGGCCGCGCTGGCGACGCGCAACGCCCCGGTGATGCTCTGGGCCCGCGATGGCGCGACGGTGGAGGACATCAACACCAACCGCCGCAACAGCCGCTATCTACCCGACCTGACCCTTCCACCAACTTTGCGGGCCAGCGCCGATCTGGGCGAGGTGGTGGCGCAGGCCGATGTGATCGTGATGGGGGTGCCATCAAACAGCTTTCGCCCGGTGCTGGAAGAAGTGGCACACCACATCCGGCCTTGGGTGCCAGTGCTGAGCCTGACCAAGGGGCTTGAATTGTCGAGCGGCAAGCGGATGACCGAACTGGTCATGGAATGCCTGCCCGGCCACCCGGTGGGCGTGCTGACCGGGCCGAACCTGGCGCGTGAAATTCTGGGCGGGCAAGCCGCGGCCAGCGTCATTTCGATGGAGGACGAAATCATCGTCCGGCGGCTGCAGTCGCTGTTTCATTCGGGGCTGTTCCGGGTCTACACCAACACCGATCTGATCGGCTGCGAACTGGGCGGGGTGCTCAAGAACATCATCGCAATCGCCGTCGGGATGGGCGACGGGCAGGGGGCCGGCGACAACACCCGCTCGGCGCTGATTACCCGGGGCCTATCGGAAATGACCAGGCTGGGCGTGGCGATGGGCGGCAAGGCCGAGACCTTTGCCGGGTTGACCGGGATGGGCGATCTGATCGCGACCTGCACCAGCCCGCTCAGCCGCAATCGCAGCGTCGGGGTGGAACTGGGCAAAGGCCGCAAGCTCGACGATATCATCGCCTCGATGCACATGGTGGCCGAAGGGGTGAAGAGCGCGCCGACAGTTATCGCCCTGGCCGAAAAGCACGGGGTCTCGATGCCAATCAGCCGCGACGTGTTCGACGTGATCCAGGGACGGCGGACCCCAAGCGAAATCTTCCGGGGCCTCCTTCGCACCGCGGCGGGCGCCGAATCTGAGGCCGGCTGAATGGGCAAACTTACTGGCGTCAAAGTGATCGACCTGACGGTGTTCCTGCCGGGTCCGATGATGACGATGATGATGGCTGATCAGGGCGCCGAAGTGATCAAGGTGGAGGCCCCGGCAGGCGACCCGGCGCGTGAACAGACGCCCTATGAAGGCGGTCAATCGGTGTGGTTTCGCAACCTCAATCGCGGCAAACATTCGGTGGTGCTCGATCTCAAAAGCACCGCTGGCAAGGCTCACCTGTGGCAGCTGATCGAAAACGCCGATGTCTTTGTCGAAGGGTTCCGTCCCGGCGTGATGGCGCGGCTGGGGTTTGACTATGCTGTGGTCGCCGCGCGAAATCCGCGGATCGTCTACTGTTCGATTTCGGCCTTTGGGCAGCAGGGCGAACTGGCGCACCACCCTGCGCATGACATGGCGGTTCAGGCGCTCGCCGGGTTCCTGTCGGTCAACGATGGCCCCGATGGAGCGCCGGTAGTGCCAGGGGTGGCGGCATCGGATATGGCGGCTGGACTGACCGCGCTGTCAGCCACGCTGATGGCGCTCTATGCTGCGCGCGATAGCGGGCGGGGCGACTATATCGATTGTGCGATGTTCGACAGCTTGCTGCCGTGGTGCGTTCACACTGCGAGCAGCGCGATTGCGGGCGGAGCGGCGCCGCGTTCAGACAGTCAGCGTTCGCTCGGCGGGGCCGCCTTCTATCAGGTCTACCGCACCAAGGATGGCAAGCACGTGGTGCTGGGCGGACGCGAGCTCAAATTTGCGGCCAACCTGCTCGAGGCGCTGGGGCGGATGGACTTCTATCCAATGGCAGACAAACCAGCTGGAGAGCAGACCGAACTGATCGTCTTCCTGCGTGAGACTTTTGCCAGCCGGACCCGCGATGCATGGATCAACTGGTTTGCCGACAAGGACGTGGCTTTTTCGCCGGTGCTCGATTTTCGCGAGGCGCTGAACCAGCCCCACGTTGCCGAGCGGGGGCTGTGGATCGAGCATGATGGTGCGCACATGATTGCGCCGGCGATCCGCTTTGCGCGCGAGAAGTGGGAGCCGAAGCGCGCGCCGGGGCTGGGCGAGGGCAGCTAGGCCAGCCCGACGATTTGGCCACGCTCGTCGAGCCCGATGCCGTTCGCCGCAGGATGGCGCGGCAGGCCCGGCATAGTCATGATATCCCCGCAGACCGCCACCACGAAACCGGCCCCGGCCGATAGCCGCACTTCGCGGACCTCAAGCGTGTGGCTGGTCGGCGCACCGATCAGCGCGGGGTTGGTTGAGAAGCTGAACTGGGTCTTGGCGATGCAGACTGGCAGTTTTCCGTACCCCAGCTTTTCAAAGTCGGCGAGGTTGCTGGCGGCGCTGGATGACAGGACGATGCCATCGGCCCGGTAGATCTCGCGAGCAACCGTTTCGATCTTCTGCGCCAGCGGCATATCGTCCGGATAAAGCAGTTGCACTTTGGTTGGGCTTTCGGCCAACTGAGCTTCGACTTCGCGGGCCAATTCCTCAGCCCCCGCGCCGCCCTCGGCCCAGTGCCTGGCCACGGCGCAGCGCGCGCCATAACGGCCGCACACGGCCTTGAGCGCAGCCAGTTCCTCAGCACTATCCTTGATGAAGTGATTGATCGCCACGACTGGAGTCAGGCCAAATTTCTGCAGGTTCTCGATGTGCCGTGCCAGGTTTGCCGCACCGCGTTCCAGTGCCGCTACGTCAGGAGTGCCAAGGTCTGCCTTGGCCACACCGCCCTGCATCTTGAGCGCACGGACCGTGGCGACCAGCACCACCGCATCGGGGCGCAGGCCGGATTGGCGGCATTTGATGTTGAAGAACTTCTCCGCACCCAGATCGGCCCCAAACCCGGCTTCGGTCACCACCACATCAGCGAGTTTGAGGGCGGATTGCGTCGCCATTACCGAATTGCAACCGTGGGCGATATTGGCGAAGGGACCGCCGTGAATGAAGGCCGGGTTGTGCTCAATCGTCTGGACCAGATTGGGCTGGAACGCATCGCGCAGCAACACAGCCATTGCCCCATCTGCCTGCAGATCACGCGCGGTGACCGGGGCCTTGTCATAGGTCCGGGCGACAATGATATCGCCGAGCCGTCGCTGGAGATCCTTGAGGTCGGTCGCAAGGCACAGGATCGCCATCACTTCCGAGGCGACGGTAATATCAAACCCGCTCTCGCGCGGTACCCCGTGAGCCGTGCCGCCCAGTCCGATGGTGATGTTGCGCAGCGCCCGATCGTTCATATCGACCACGCGGCGCAAGACCACCCGACGTGGATCGATATTCAGCGCATTGCCCCACTGCAGATGGTTGTCGATTAACGCGGCGAGCAGGCTATGGGCTGAGCTGATTGCGTGGAAATCGCCGTTGAAGTGCAGGTTGATGTCTTCCATCGGGATCACTTGCGCGCGCCCGCCACCAGCCGCGCCGCCCTTCATTCCGAAACACGGCCCCAGCGATGGCTCGCGCAGGCAGACGATCGAATTGAGACCGATCCGGTTGAAGGCATCGCTCAGGCCCACGCTGGTGGTTGTCTTGCCTTCGCCCGCCGGGGTTGGTGTGATCGCGGTAACCAGCACCAGCTTGCCGTTCGGGCGGTCGGCCAGACTGGCAATGAAATCGAGGCTCAATTTGGCCTTGTAGTGACCGAACGGAATCAAGGCTTCGGGCGTGATCCCGAGCCGCGCCTGGGCGATAGGCAGGATTGGATTGATCTGCGCCGCACGGGCAATTTCGATGTCCGGAGCCCCCGGCGCTGGCAATTGGTTCTCTTGCATTGTCACTGTCGAGCCCGCGTGGCTCTTCCCCCCTAACGTACAGAAACTGGACGCAGACTATTTATGGCGCACCGGGCAGCAAGCAGACAACCGCTTGATGACCGCTGTCCGCCAGAAATTGCAGCAGCGCCGGTCCTGCCAGCCCCAGTGTCGCGGTATTGCGCAGCGGGTGGACGTTGACCCGCGCGGCTTCGGCCAGACGTTGGTCAATCACGAAGCGGACCAATCCGGCTGTGTCGTTGATCGCGGCAAGCGGGGTGACCGAGCCGGGTGAAATCCCGATCAGTCGCTCCATGTCTTCGGCTTTGCCAAAGCTGACTTTCTTTGACCCGATCGCCGCAGGCAGCGCCTTGAGATTGATCGCGGCATCGTGCGGCGCGCTGACCACCCAGAACTGACCGGAGCCGTCCTTCAGGAACAGGTTCTTGGTATGCATCCCCGGAATTTCGGCGTGCAGCCGCGCGCTGGCCTCAACCGTGAAGACCGGCTCGTGCTCATCACAGGTCCAGGCGATCCCCGCGCGGTCGAACGCGGCCAAAAGGTCGGCTTCGCTGGCCACGGACTAGTCCAGAACCTCGAGCAAGTCGCCGATCCGCCCAACCATCTCGTCGATGTGGGCCTTTTCCAGGATAAGTGGCGGGGACAGCGCGACAATATCTCCGGTCACCCGGATCAGTAGGCCGGTGTCAAAGCACTTGTGGAACAGCTCCATCGCCCGCTTGGTCGGTGCCCCGGGGCGCGGTTCCAGTTCGATCCCGGCGACAATCCCCATGTTGCGAACGTCGATCACATGGCGCTTGCCCTTTAGCGAGTGAACCGCATCCTCCCAGTAGGGCGCAAGATCGGCGGCACGCTGGAACAGGCCTTCGTCGCGGTAGAGATCGAGCGTAGCGAGCGCGGCGGCGGCCGCCAGCGGATGGCCCGAATAGGTGTAGCCGTGGAACAGTTCGATCCCGTCGGCGGCGCCGTTCACAATGGTGTCGTGGATCGTATTGCGGACCGCCACCGCGCCCATTGGTACGGCAGCGTTGGTCAGTCCCTTGGCCATCGTGATGATGTCCGGCGTCACGCCCAGCACTTCGGATGCAGTCGCCCCGCCGAGGCGGCCATAGGCGGTGATCACTTCGTCAAAGATCAGGACGATCCCGTGCTTGGTGCAGATCTCGCGCAGCCGTTCAAGATAGCCCTGCGGCGGGATCAGGACGCCGGTCGAACCCGCCATCGGTTCGACTATGACTGCTGCGATCGTCTCGGCGCCGTGCAGCGCGACGATCCGCTCAAGCTCGTCGGCCAGATGGGCGCCCTTGGCTGGTTGTCCGCGCGAAAAGGCGTTGGCGGCGATATCGTGGGTGTGGGGCAGGTGATCGACGCCGGTCAGCAGAGTGCCAAACTGGCGGCGGTTGTTGACGATGCCGCCGACCGAAATCCCGCCAAACCCGACCCCGTTGTAACCGCGCTCGCGCCCGATCAGCCGGGTGCGCGTGCCTTCACCGCGGGCGCGCTGATAGGCGAGGGCTATTTTGAGCGCAGTATCAACACTTTCAGAACCAGAGTTGGTAAAGAATATGCGGTTCAACCCTTCGGGCATGATCGCCGCGATCCGGCTGGCCAGCTCAAACGGCAGCGGATGGGCGAGCTGAAAGGTCGGTGCAAAGTCGAGTTCTCCGGCGACCTTGCGGATCGCCTCGACGATCGAACTGCGGCAATGCCCGGCGTTTGAGCACCACAACCCGGCGGTGCCATCAAGGATCTGCCGACCGTCGCTGGAGGTGTAGTGCATGCCCTTGGCGCTGGTCAGCAGGCGGGGCTGCTGCTTGAACGCCCGGTTGGCGGTGAACGGCATCCAGAAGGCGGCCTGCGGATCGTTTTCCAGTTTCACGTCGATGCTCTCCAGCGATATTTCTGGCGTTTGTGCCTTGTCTGCAGTTCGGCGGCAAGCGGGTTGAATTGACGCTGGTCTGCTCTGTTCCGGCCTTGCACTGAAGGCGGCATGCTGCCAAGCGCTAGACATGACCATTCCCCGCATTCTGAAGCTTGATGGCGTCAACAATTTCCGCGATTACGGCGGCTATCGGGTTGCAGGGGGCGGGCGCGTGAAGCCCGGGCTGCTGTGGCGTTCGGCCCAGCATGGCGATGCCAGCGCGCCCGATCTTGAAGCGATCCACAGCCTTGGCATTACCCACGTTATTGATCTTCGCGGACCGAGCGAGCGCGCGGCCAAGCCCTGTCTGCGCCATGATGATTTCGCGTCGAACGTCTGGACCTATCCTGAGGAAACCGCCGGGCTGGCGCTGCACACCGAAGCCGCCAATGGCGTGCTGACCGCTGACGACGCCCGCGCCGCGATGCTGCGGCTGTATGAAGGGATCGCCTTTCGCGGCAATCTGGTGCCGATGTTGAAGCTCTACCTCGAACTGCTGCGCCGCGATGAAGGGCCGAGCCTGGTCCATTGCGTCGCGGGCAAGGATCGCACCGGATTCGCCGTTGCGGTGCTACAGCGCATTCTGGGGGTCCACCCGGACGATGTCATGGCGGATTACCTGCTGACCAACACGGCCAGCAAACTCGATGAGCGGATAGCCTCGAGCGCCTTCAAGGATATGCCGCGCTATGCCGCCTTCGATGCAGAAGCGATCCGGGCATTATGGGGCGTCGAGGCTGCCTATCTGCAAGCGACACTCGATTCGATCGAAGCGCGCTACAGCTCGTTCGATGCTTACCTCGCTGAAGTGCTGGAGATCGATCAAGTGGCGCAAGACGATTTGCGTAGGATTTACCTGGAAGCCTAAAGGAAGGCCCGCACTTCGGACATGAACCGGTCAAACTGGTCATGGTGGAGCCAGTGGCCGGCGTTCTCGAAATCGCTCACCCGTGCGTCGTGGAACAACTTGTCCCGGCCGTCCTTAGTGGGGCTGGTGGCCCATGAATCGTTGCCATAAAGCAGCAGGACCGGGCAGGTGATCGCCTGCCACAGCTCGTCGAGCCGTTCCTGCGGGGTGTCTTCAAATGGCCAGACGTTGAGGTAGGGGTCGAACTTCCACGACCAGGTGCCGTCCTCGTTGCGGCTTGCGCCATGCACCGTCAGATGCCGGGCCTGAGCGTCGGTCAGGAAGCTGTTTTCCTCTTTCATCCGCGCAAAGGCAGCCTCGATCGTCGGATAGCGCCGGGGAAGTCGTCCAGCCGAGGCACGGCGTTTTTCGATCCAGTCCCTGAACCGGTTCGCATAGCCTGCTGCTTCGCGCTCGGCGCGGGTTTTGGGTGAAGGGCCGAGCCCTTCGATATTGACCAGTTTGCAGACCTTTTCGGGATAGAGCCCGGTAAACCGCGAGGCGATATTGCCGCCGAGTGAGTGCGCTACAATCGTGACCTGATCGTGACCCAAGGTGTGGACGAGCTGCGCAAAATCATAGACGAAAGCGTTGGTTTCATAGTTGCCGTCGGGCGCCCAGGCGCTGTCGCCGTGGCCGCGCAGATCCGGCGCGATGACGTGCCAGTCTTTCGCAAGCTCCTCAGCCACCCAGTCCCAGCTGCGGCAGTGATCGCGTCCGCCGTGCTGCAGGATCAGCGGCGGCGCATCAGGGTTGCCCCAATCGACATAGTGAAGCCGCAGGCGCTGCGAGATGAAGCTGTTCGAAGTGGGGCCGTGGATGCTCATGGTGCGGGGATTTGCGCGTTTTGCTGCGCTGCGTCAATTGCTGTTGCATCGGGGATATTCGTGAGGTCAGGACTCGCCTTCGGGGCCAGTGCTTCCTATCTCGCTGCTGCAAACGGAGGACTACATGGCTACCCACAAAACGCGCATGCTGATCATCGGCTCTGGCCCGGCGGGACTTTCCGCCGCGATCTATGGCGCGCGGGCCGGGATGGAGCCGATCGTGGTGCAGGGGCTGCAGCCCGGCGGCCAGCTAACCATCACCACCGATGTCGAGAACTATCCAGGCTTTCGCGATGTGATCCAGGGGCCGTGGCTGATGCAGGAAATGCAGGCCCAAGCCGAACATGTCGGAACCCGAATGCTGTGGGATACGATTACCGAGGTCGATCTGTCCGGATCGCCGTTCCGCGCAATCGGCGATAGCGGCGATGTCTATGAAGGTGAAACGTTGGTGATTGCCACTGGGGCCCAGGCCAAATGGCTGGGCGCTCCGGGCGAGCAGGAGCTTTCGGGCAAAGGCGTTTCGGCCTGCGCCACCTGCGACGGGTTCTTCTATCGCGGCAAGAAAGTGGTGGTGATCGGCGGCGGCAATACGGCGGTGGAAGAAGCGCTGTATCTGACCAACCATTCGCAGGACGTCACCCTGATCCACCGGCGGGACAACCTGCGGGCCGAAAAGATCCTGCAGGACCGGCTGTTTGCCCATCCGCACATCAAGGTGCTGTGGAACAAGGCGGTCGATCACTTCGTCGGCGGTGATAGCGGGCTGAGCGGCGTTTCGCTGAAAGACACGGTTACCGGCGAAGTCTCGGTCGAACCAACCGACGGGGCCTTCGTGGCGATTGGCCATGCACCATCGACCGAGCTGTTCAACGGAAAGCTGGAAATGGACGCGGGCGGCTATCTGCTGGTCGAACCGGGCACACCCAAGACAGCGATCCCCGGTGTGTTCGCTTGCGGCGATGTGATGGACCACGTCTATCGTCAGGCAGTGACCGCTGCGGGTACCGGCTGCATGGCTGCATTGGATGCCGAACGCTTTCTGGCCGAACGCGAATTTGCGGCAACTAGGGCCTAAACGCCCCGCAATGCCCCCAGAATCTGGCCCTGCAACCAGACCCGCGATTGCGGTTCTACAAAGCTGTGGCCGGCCTTGGGGCAGACCCGCAGCCGCGGATCGGCCTTGTCCCACACCGATTTGAAGGCCTGAGCGGTGCGGTCGTTTTCGGCCAGCAGGATCGTGGCCGGACCGGCAAAGCTGCCCAGTCCCTCGGCCATCGCCTGCGCCAGCGAGCTGGGCGGCGGGGCCGGCTTGGCCGCATCGAACAGACTGCTGGCCATTTTGCTGACTTTGACCTTGCCGCTGAGCAGCCGCTTGAGCGCGGCCGGATTGGCCAATCGCCGCCAGTAATAATTCCGCAGCGCGCCGGGCGGCATCGGGCTTGCCTCTGGCTCTGCCGGGGCAGGCTCAGCTTCCGGTTCTGGCTCAAACGTCCATGGGTTGGCAAGCACCAGCGCATCGCAGCCCAGACCTTTGGACAGCATCAACGCGCTGGCGGCATCGCAATTGCCATATGCCACGATCTTGCGCAGCGTCGGGACATGGGCGCGAAAAGCATGGATTGCGGCGGCAATATCGGGTTCGCTGGTGGTGAATCTGCCGTTCTGCCCCTCGCTGTCACCCACCCCGCGCCGGTCAAACCGCAGCACCGGGAACCCGGCGGCAGCGATCCGGTCGGCCAATTGTGCCTGACTGCCCCACGGGCCAGAGCGCACTTCGTTCCCGCCGCTGACGATGAGCAGCCCGGTGGTGGCCGCCGCCATATCGATCGAGCCAGCCAGCACCGCGCCATCGCAAGTAAAGGTGAAGTGCTTGCGGTTCATTGCGCCAATGCCATCGTGATCACTGCCGCCAGGGCATCGGCCTGCGCCGGGTCTTCATCCGGCTCTGCGCGCAGCCATAAAGGGCCACCGCCGAGCATTTCCTGATCAATCGGGATCAGGTCGGCGCGTTTGGGTGGCAACAACTGGTCCATCTGCCGCAGCATTTCGCCTGAGAGCGCATAGCCGGCCAGATCGAGGCCGAGCTGCTTGCCCTGTTCCATCAGCTCAGCCGCATTCTCTTCCTTGCCAGCTTCGCGCGCGCTAATGATCCGGGCCCGCAGCAGGGTCTTGATCAGGCTTGCGCCCTTGACCGGGGAAAAGTGCCAGCCGGGCAATTTGGGGGGAAGCAACAACCCGCCGCCGCGGATCGCCAGCACATGGGTTGCGCCAAAATGCCGTGCCGCAGCTTCCAGCGCCATGCGCCAATCCTCCGGCTCGATCAGCGCGAGGTCCTGTTCGCTTTCATTGTAGCCGGGCAGATCAGGCAGAATGCAATCGAGCCCGGCACCGTCCAGTCGCCGCATTACCTCGACCGTGAAGCGCCGCAACCGGTTGGCCTCATCAAACAGCGCTGGGGCAATCAGCAGGCGCTTGTCGCGCGACCGGTCGAACACCAAAGCCAGTTCGCTTGCCGCAGCACCGCCGGGCAAGGGGCACGGGTAGCTTTCGGCCTTCACGCCGGCTCGTGTTTGGAAACCGCGAAATCCAGCAAGTTTCCGTAGGTTTCAAATAGCTCGCCATCGATTTCATCTTCGTCGATGACAATATCGAGCCGGTCTTCCATCTCGGTCAACAGCCCTGCCACAGCCATCGAATCCAGTTCAGGAAGATCGCCGAATAGGCCGGTTTCATTGGTAAATCCGTCAGCCTGCCCGGACTTCAGGCCCAGCACATCCTCCAGAATCTTGCGGAGCTTGCGGTCGATTGTGGAGCGCATTGTCAGATCACCTTGCATATTCGGAGCCGGGTCTAGCCGCGCCGCATGAGCTTGCGCAAGACCGCCTTGGCGATCAGCGGCCAATTGCCGGGCCACAGGGGCCGAAATGCCTCGATCCGGTAACGCGGACGGGCAAGTTCCATCCAGTCCTGCTTATAGCCATCGTTGCCAGTGCCAAAATCAACCAGCAAAACCTTGTCCTGATCGATTACGTGCTCAAACAGCGCGGCAGACAGGGTGGTTCCGGGGGACAGCGGCTTGCTGGCCCGGGTATGCGCCAGCTTGTGGATGAAGGCGGTGCCAGCTTCGACGGTCCAGAACTGCGCGGCGATGGCTGTTCCATCGGAGCGGGCGATGGCCATCCGCAGACGCCCAGCCGCACCTTCGGCTTCGGCGAAAGCGCGCAGGAATTCAGGCGAGCCTTCTTCCGGCTTCCAACTAGCGGCATAGACCGCTTCGTATTCGGCCCACAGCGCGGGATCGAACTGCGTCGTCAGTTGCACTTCGACCTTGCCGGCCTTGCGCTTCAAGGTAGTGCGGAGTTGGCCTGGCCGCGTGGCTAGGTATTCGGCGAAGCTTCGGCCCGCCACGGGCAGCACGTGATTGACATCGCATGGCTCAACAAACACCAGCCAGCCCGCGCCGCGCAAAGCAGTTGCCAGTTGGGCAGTTTCGCCGCTCTCATCGGGCAAGGGGCTAAGGATCAGGTGCGGGGCTTTTCCGGCCAGGTCCGCCGCCAATGCAGCCAGCAGCGCCGGGCTATCTGCCTGCGCCGAAACCATCGGCACGACCCGGAAGTTGTACCAGTTGGCCAGCGCGTGAATCCGGCGGCCTTTGCGCATCAGCGGCAAAACCGCGCGGTCTTTACCTTGTTTGGCAACGGCGAACAGCGGCAGGATATCGCAGTGCTGGACCTGCCCTTGCCACCACTCGATCCGGTCAAACGGCGCACGGGCGTACGGCGCGCTGGCGAGCTCCACCAACGGCGCATCGCATTGCACTTCTTTAAGATCATCGTGATAGACGACCGAAATCACTTTACCGTTCCTTGCCCGTTGGAGCCTCAAAACCTGTGTCTGCACCTGCGCAACCGACGATCCGGCCGCTCGATCATCTCGCTCTGCGCGGGGCGGAACAGGCGTCGGCGCTGGTGCTGCGCGATGGTCCTCTTAACTACAAGGACTTAAGGGATCGTGTCGCCCGGCTCGCTGGCTGGCTTGAAAGCCGGGTGCCGACCAAGGGCGAGCGGATCGCCAGCTGGGCCGCCAAGGGCGAGTTGACCTGCCTGTTGCCGCTGGCCGCCGCGCGTGCGGGGCTGGTCCATGTTCCCATCAACCCACTGCTCAAACACGCACAGGCGAGGCACATTCTGGCCGACAGCGGCGCACGGTTGCTGATCGGCACCTCGGCGCGGCTGGCCGGGCTTCAACCGGGCGATGTTCCGGCGGACTGCGCCGTGCTGGGCGAAGACGAAGCGCTCGATCTCGCCAAATCCGCCGTGCCGATGCCACCCAGCGAGGCCGATCCAGACGATCTCGCCGCTATCCTTTATACCAGCGGCTCAACCGGCAAGCCAAAGGGCGTAATGTTGAGCCATGCCAACATGTGGCTGGGGGCGCAAAGCGTTGCAGGATATCTAGGTCTTGCCCAAGACGACGTAACGCTGGCGGTGCTGCCGCTGTCGTTTGATTATGGGCAGAACCAGCTGCTTTCGACCTGGTTTGCCGGGGGCTGCGTTGTTCCGCTCGATTACCTGACCCCGCGTGACGTTGTGAAGATGGTCGAGCGGCACGGCGTCACCACCCTGGCCGCGGTCCCGCCGCTGTGGGTGCAACTGACCGAGCTGGATTGGCCGGCCGAAACCGCCGCCAAACTTCGCCGTCTGACCAATTCCGGCGGGGCCTTGACGGTTGATCTGGTAGGGCGCCTGCGCGCTCTGTTCCCGGCGGCGCGGCTGTTTCCGATGTATGGGCTGACCGAGGCATTCCGTTCAACCTACCTTGATCCGGCGCTGGTTGACCGCCATCCTACCTCAATGGGCAAAGCCATTCCCCACGCTGAAATTCTGATCATCGGCGATGATGGCGCGGTGACGGCAGATGGTGAGGAGGGCGAGCTGGTGCATTGCGGGCCGCTGGTGGCGCAAGGGTACTGGCAAGATGCCGAGCGCACGGCAGAGCGGTTCAAGCCTGCCCCGGCAGGGTCGCGCTGTGGCGGCATGGCGGTCTGGTCTGGCGACCGGGTTCGCCGCGCAGCCGATGGCTTGCTTTATTTTGCCGGACGGCGCGACGCGATGATCAAAAGTGCGGGAAACCGGATCAGCCCGCAGGAAATCGAAGAGGCCGCGTTGGCCAGCGGTCTGGTGGCCGAAGCAGTGGCATTGGGGATTCCGGATGAGCGACTGGGCCACGCGGTTCATCTGATTGTGCGGGCCGCACCCGGCGCTTCAGGCGTTGAGGCAGAATTGCCCCGTATCCTGCTAAAAGAACTACCAAATTTCATGCAGCCAAAGGTCATCCACTGGCGTACGGCGATGCCGATTTCGCCCAACGGCAAGATTGACCGGCCCGGGCTTTATCAAGAGCTTGCCGCATGAAGCCGCTTGGCCCAATCCCCGCTGGATACACCGCAATCGATGGTGAACTGGCGATTTCCGGGCGCAAGGCGTCGGAGCTTGTCGCCGAAGCGGGCAGCACGCCGCTGTTCGTCTATTCGCGTGAGCTACTCGCGCGCCGGGTCGCCGATCTGCGCGCGGCGATGCCGGATCGGCTGGCGCTGCACTACGCGGTAAAAGCCAATCCTTTTGCTCCGGTGCTGCGGGAGATGGCGCTGTTGGTTGATGGATTTGACATCGCCTCGGGCGGCGAACTCGCAATGGTTCGCGCTGCCGGGATCGACCCGAGCCGGATCAGCTTTGCCGGGCCAGGCAAGCGGACTGACGAGCTGGAACAGGCGATTGCCGCTGGGGTAACGCTCAACCTTGAATCCGAAGGCGAAGCGGCGCGAGCGCTCGATGCGGCGGCCCGGCTGGGGATCACGCCGCGGCTCGCAATCCGGGTCAATCCCGATTTTGACCTCAAGGGGTCAGGGATGAAGATGGGCGGCGGGGCAAAGCAATTCGGCGTCGATGCCGAACGGGTTCCGGCCTTGGCCCGGCTGGTGATCGAAAGCGGTGCTGAATGGCGCGGGTTTCATATTTTCGCCGGGAGTCAGGCGCTTGGTCCCGCCGCGCTGATCGAAACGCAGGCGCAAACACTGGCGCTGGCGGCGCGACTGGCCGATCAGAGCGGCGCGGCGCTGCCGCATTGCAATCTGGGCGGCGGGTTCGGCATTCCTTATTTCCCCGGCGATCAGGCGCTCGATATCGCAGCTATCGGCGCGGCGCTGGGCGAAGCGTTTTCCAAACTCCCTGATGTCTTGCGCGAAACGCAGTTCTGCCTTGAGCTTGGCCGCTATATGGTTGGCGAGGCCGGGGTCTATCTGACCCGGATCGTTGATCGCAAAGTCAGTCATGGCGATACCTTCCTGATCGTTGATGGCGGGTTGCATCATCAGCTGGCCGCATCGGGCAATTTCGGCACCGTGGTGCGCCGGAACTACCCGGTAGCGATCGCCAGCCGCTTTGATGCGCCTACCGAGGAGGTGGTCAGTGTGGTCGGTTGCCTGTGCACGCCGCTGGACCGGGTGGCTGACAAAGCCGAATTTCCCCGCGCTGAGGTCGGCGATCTGGTCGCAGTGTTCTGCGCCGGAGCCTATGGCGCCAGCGCCAGTCCGGCCCAGTTCCTTGGGCAGGGTCCGGCGATGGAAATGCTGGTTTAACAAGTCTCTTCACCGCCGTCCTGTTTTGGGACTGGGCCAGGGTGAACACACAATCTGCACATAGGGCTAACGCGATATTCACCCTTTTTGGCGATAGCCGAGGGTGATTAGCCGGGTCGTCGGTTTGGTAGGGCATTGCCTGACCGTTGACGCGGCTGCTGAGAAGGAATGCCCGATGTCGAACAACCCGATTTCCCGCCTGCTTGCCGGAAGTGCCATGCTGAGCATGATGCTGACCGGTTGTGCTGGCACCGCAAGTGGCCCGCAACTGCCGCCCGCATCGTTCGTGTCAATGCAGGAAGGCCCTGGCGAAGATTACATCATCGGGCCGCTCGACGAGCTGACGATCTTCGTCTGGCGCAATCCGGAACTCGGCGCAAAGGTTCAGGTCCGGCCCGACGGGCGGATCACCACCCCGCTGATCACCGACATGCCGGCGGTGGGCAAGACGCCCAAGATGCTGGCCGATGACATCACCCTGCAACTCTCGCAGTTCATCCAGGACCCGCTGGTCTCGGTGATCGTCAACAAGTTTGCCGGCACCTACAGCCAGCAGGTCCGGGTGATCGGCGCGACCGAAAAGCCTGCTTCGCTGCCCTATCGCGCCAACATGACCCTGCTCGACGCGATGATCGCGGTCGGCGGGCTGAGCGAGTATGCGGCGGGCAACCGCGCCAAGCTGATCCGGTTCGACAAGGCCAGCGGCAAGCAGCAGGAATACTCGATCCGGCTGGGCGATCTGCTCAAGAAGGGCGACAGCAAGGCCAACGTCATGTTGATGCCGGGCGACGTGATCATCATCCCCGAAAGCTCGTTCTGAGGAAGGGCCCGGGGACAGACGATGAACAATATCTACGACGAATTTCGTGCAGCGCTTTTCACAGTCTGGCACCGCAAATGGCTGGCGCTGGCCGTCGCCTGGGGCGTCTGTCTGGCGGGCTGGCTAGTGGTCGGGATGATCCCGAACAGCTACGAATCCAAGGCCCGCATTTTCGTGAAGCTGGATGATGTCCTGTCCGACGTGACCGGGATCAAGACCAGCAACAAGCGTGATATCGAGCGGGTCCAGCAGACGCTGACTAGTGCGGTCAATCTGGAAAAGGTCATCCGCGGCACCCCGATCGGCGCGGAGATCACCAATCCCAAACAGATGGAAAGCGCAGTTCTGGGGCTGGGCAAGAAGATCAAGGTCGAAAGCACCAAGGACAACCTGTTCGAAATCACTGCAAGCTATGGCGATGGTGGCAATTCGAATGCGGCCAATGCCAAGATCGCGCAGGCCGTTGTCCAGAAGCTGATCGACATTTTCCGCGAAGAGAACCTGGCTGGGAATCGCGGCGAAATGTCGTCCTCGCTCGATTTCATGGACCAGCAGCTGGCACAGCGCCAGAAAGAGCTGGAATCGGCCGAGCAAAAACGGCTGGCCTTTGAAACGGCCAATCCGGCGCTGGCCAAGGGCGGCACATCGCCGATCCAGCGGATCGAAGCGCTACGCGCCGAACTGCGCGGGATCGACGCCGATCTGATGGCGGCGCAAAGCGCTTTGGCCGCAATCAACGGCCAGCTTGCCGGCACACCCAAGACCTTGCAGAGCAGCGCCCCGGTTGGCGGTGCGCGCGGTGCGTTCAACGATGCCCAGGCGCAGCTTTCCAGTTTGCGCGCCCGCGGCCTGACCGAAAATCATCCCGATGTGATTGCCGCGCGTAATCAGGTCAATCTGCTGAAAGGCGCGGCGGCCAGTGAAGGCGGCGGCAATGGCGGCATTCCCAATCCGGCCTATTCCTCGCTCGAATCAATTCGGGCCGAGCGGCAGGCCAATGTTCAAGCGCTGACTGCACGCCGCGCTTCGGTGCAAAGCGAACTGGCGCAGGTCACCAGCCAGCAATTTACCAATCCCGAAGCGGCGGCCGAACAGCAGCGGATCAATCGCGACTACGACGTGCTGAAACAGCAGTATGACAAGCTGCTGCAGGACCGTGAAGAGTTGCGGCTGCGCGGCCAGGTCGAAACCGAAGGCAATTCAGTCAAATTTCAGGTGATCGACC
>VFKS01000389.1 GCA_009885425.1 Novosphingobium sp. | reverse complement strand
TTTGACAACCTGACCCCGCTCTATCCCGACAGCAAGCTCAGTCTCGATACGCTCGACCCGACGGTCAAGGACAAGTCGGCGCGGGTAATCGATATCATTTCGCCGCAGGGCAAGGGCCAGCGCGCCCTCATCGTCGCCCCGCCGCGGACCGGTAAAACCGTGCTGCTGCAAAACATCGCCAAGGCGATTACCGACAATCATCCCGAGGTGTTCCTGATCGTCCTGCTGGTCGATGAACGGCCCGAGGAAGTCACCGACATGCAGCGCAGCGTGAAGGGCGAAGTGATCTCCTCGACCTTTGACGAGCCCGCCACTCGCCACGTCCAGGTTGCCGAAATGGTGATCGAAAAGGCCAAGCGGCTGGTCGAGCACAAGCGCGATGTGGTGATCTTGCTCGATTCGATCACCCGCCTCGGCCGCGCCTACAACACCGTGGTGCCCAGCTCGGGCAAGGTGCTGACCGGCGGTGTTGATGCCAACGCGCTCCAGCGGCCCAAGCGGTTCTTCGGCGCGGCGCGTAACATCGAAGAAGGCGGCAGCCTTTCGATCATTGCCACCGCGCTGATCGATACCGGCAGCCGGATGGACGAAGTGATCTTTGAAGAATTCAAGGGCACCGGCAACAGCGAAATCGTGCTCGACCGCAAGGTTGCGGACAAGCGGATCTTCCCGGCGCTTGATGTCGGCAAGTCCGGTACCCGCAAGGAAGAGCTGCTGGTCGAGAAAGACAAGCTCTCCAAGATGTGGGTGCTGCGCCGGATTCTGATGCAGATGGGCACGGTCGATGCGATGGAGTTCCTGCTCGATAAGATGAAGGATTCGAAGACCAACGAAGACTTTTTTGCCACAATGAATCAATAGGTTGGCGCCGTGTCTGCCGACCTGATTCTGGTGGTTGGCTGCACCGGGGCAGGCAAGAGCAGATATGCCCGCGCGCTGGCCGACCAGTTGGGCGCGCTGCGGTTTTCGATTGATGAATGGATGGTCGCGCTGTTTTGGGCGGACAGTCCGCAGCCGATTGAGTTCGCCTGGACGATCGAGCGGGTCAACCGCTGCGAGGCGCAGATCTTTGCCATGGCCCGGCAGGCTGCCCCGCGCGGTGTGCCCGCCGTGCTCGATCTGGGCTTCACCACCAAGGCCCACCGCGACAAGTTTCGCGATCTGGGCGAGCAGGCCGGGCTGAGCGCTGCGGTGCATTTCGTTGATGTTCCAGCGGACGAGCGCTGGCGCCGGGTTGAACAGCGCAATGCTCAGCAAGGTGAGACCTACTCGCTCAAGGTTGATCGCGGGATGTTCGACTTCATGGAAGGGCTGTGGGAACCGCCCAGCGAGGCTGAATGGCGCGCGGCGGGCGGTCTGCGGATCGGCGCTGAAGGGTGACAATCGCCCTGCCCCGGCAGGCCGTAATCACCGGCGCGCCGGGGGCGGGCAAGACTACGCTGCTCAATGCTGCCGAGGCGGCGGGCTACCGCACTTCGCCCGAAGTCGCCCGGCAATTGCTCCAGTCGCGCGGCGGGATGGAGCTGCGTGCGGCCGATCCCCTCGCTTTCGCCGAAGCTATGGCCGAAGCTCATTTGCGCGAATTTGAACGCCATGCCGACCACTCCGCCCCGGTGCTGTTCGACCGCGGCTTTCCCGATGTGGTCGGTTTCCTCGATGTTTCGGGCCTGCCAATTTCCCCCGCGATTGACCGCCTGTGTCGGAACGTGCGTTACACCGGCCCCATCCTGCGCGCACCAGCCTGGGCGGCGATCTATGTTCAGGATGCTGAGCGGATTCAGGACTGGGAACAGGCTGTTGCGAGTGACGAAGCGGTGACGGCAGCTTGGCGGCGGTACGGGTATGACGTTGTGGACTTGCCGTTGACAGGGGTGGGAGAGCGGCTCGATTTCGTGCGCGTCTGGCTTCAGGCCTGAGCCGCCTGAAGCTGCCCCGCCATCATCTCCCAGAGCTTGTTCACGGCCTTGAGCGGGCGGATCATCACTTTGAAATCCTTAATCTTCCCTGCGTCATCAAAGCGGATAAGGTCGATTCCGTTGATCTTGATGCCGTCGATCTCGCAGGTGAATTCGAGCAGGGCATCGTTGCCATCGACGATCTCGCGGACGTAGCTGAAACTGTCATTGCCCAGCACTTTGGCGGCGCTGAGCAGGTAGAGCATAACCTTGGCCTTGCCCTCTTGCGGGCTGTGCACCACCGGCGAGTGGAACACCGCGTCATCGGCGATCTGGGCGGAGAGCAGCTCGGCATCGCAGCCGCTTTCCATATAGGCGTGCCAGGCTGTGACGCCGCTGTGGACCGCGCTCATGCAAGGTGCTCCGCCAGGAAGGCTTCGGTGCGGCCGTCAGCGAGCTCTGCGCCGGCCTCATCGCGCCGGTCACCCATTTCCGCGGCGAAGCCATGGTCGAGCCCGGGATAGTCATGGAGCGTGACCCGCGGGTGATCATCCAGCCCGGCGTGGATTGCCGCCTGCGCTTCGGGTAGCACGAAATGGTCTGCGGTCGGGATGTGGAGCATCAAGGGTTTGGCGATGTGGTGCGCTTCGTCCAGCATCTGATCGATCATCACCCCGTAATAGCCAACCGAAGCGTCGATATCGGTCCGCGCAGCGGCCATATAGGCAAGCCTTCCGCCGAGGCAGTAGCCGGCGCAACCAACTTTGTCGGTGCCCGAAGCGCGAATCCATTTGATCGTCGATTCAATATCATAGACGCCATCGCCCGCATCATACTGCTGGAAATAGCCGAATGCCTGCTGCAGTTCCGCCTCAACATCGGGGTTGAGTTCTACGCCGGGGGCAAAGCGCCAGAAAATATCGGGCGCGACCGCTAGATAGCCTGCCGCAGCCCACTTATCGGCCTTTTGGCGAATGCCGGGGTTCACGCCGAAAATCTCCGGGATCACGATGATCGCAGCCTTGGGCGCAGCGGCTGGTCGCGCGACATAGGCGGGGATCGTGCCATCGGCCTTGAGCGAGGGAATCTGGACGGTTTCGGTCATGGCGTGGCGCTCCGGCTGGTGGTTTGCAGCACCCTTAATCGGGCATTGGACTTTGTGAAGACCCTATGCCAGCTTGCACAGTGGGAATGGCTGGGTGCGCCGGAGGAGTTTGCGATGAAAGTTCGTGTTGAAGTAGAATGCACCCCGGAAGAGGCGCGTGACTTTTTGGGGCTACCGGATCTGAGCAAGGCCAATTCGGTCTATGTCGACGTGATCTCCAAGGCGATGAAAGGCGCTAGTTCTGTCGAGCAAGTGCAGGATTTCGCGAAGAATATCGCGCCGATGGGACAGATTGGCCTCAAGCTGTTCCAGCAGTTCGTCGAAAGCGGCAGCGCCTTTGCCGCCGGAGCGAGCAAAAAGAAGAAAGACGATTGATTCTCCCTCGGCAGGCGGAGACCTGCTAAACGCGGTTCCATGATTGACACGATCTTCGCTTTGTCCAGCGGCGCGCCTCCGGCAGCGATCGGAGTGGTGCGAGTCAGCGGGCCGAAAGCGCGCGACGTGCTGTTTGCGCTGGCGGGGCGCGTGCCAGCGCCGCGCCGTGCTGCGCTGGCGCGGCTGCGCGATCAACATGGGCTGGTGATGGATGAGGCGCTGGTCCTTTGGCTGCCGGGGCCAGGGACCGAGACCGGCGAGGATGTCGCCGAGTTGCAATGCCATGGCGGCCGGGCGGTGATCGCGGCGGTGGAGACCGCGCTGGCTGCGCTACCGGGGTTGCGCCGGGCCAAACCTGGGGAGTTTACCCGCCGCGCGTTCGTCAACGGCAAGATTGACCTGGCCGAGGCCGAAGGGCTGGCCGACCTGCTTGAGGCGGAGACCGAATTGCAGCGGCTGTCTGCGATGGCGATGGCGGGCGGGGCGTTTTCGCGCGAGGTCGAAGGTTGGCGGGGTGAGTTGCTCGGGCTTTCGGCAGCCGTTGAAGCGGTACTTGATTTCGCCGATGAGGACGATGTTGCGACCTTGCCGGCCG
>VFKS01000254.1 GCA_009885425.1 Novosphingobium sp. | reverse complement strand
AGTCCAGAGATCCGAAAACCGGTCGGGGACAAGTCTTCGAGAATTACGCGCTGCCAGGCCCGGGTCCCCTGACGCACCTCACATCCCAGACTGAGCATGGTCCGCAGGCTTTCGCGGGAATGCACGGTACTGGTGGGTGAATCAGCGGTTCTGAGCAAGGGCATCATGCCATCGGCGATAGGTGGTCGGACCTTCCCAAAGGTAACCGAAATGGCAGATTTGCACCCTGATCAAAGCCTTGGACTAACCATGCAGGATCTATCGACTAGCGCTGAGCCGGCCCAGATTGGCTCTATAATTTCCGAGAAAAGCGAGGAAATATAAAGGAACTATCGCAGGATTTACCACGTTGGGAGAACAAATGGCGGCAGAGAAGACGCCTGTCTCCCCCGCCATTTGGTTTTACTTGGTGATGCCTTCGATGCAGTCGAGCCATCCCACGAACGCTTGCCGACCAGCATCGCTATCGAACGGGAGCGCCACCTGGGTTACCGGTCCGCCTTCCTTGAGCCGATAAGAAAGCCGGACAGCCCGCTCCTTGCCCGGCGTGCTGATTGTCGCGGCAATCGTCGCATCATCGGGTTTGAAGGCAAACAGGCGATAGCCCTGATCGTCGGAATCCATCTTGCTCATCAAAGAAGCCGTATTGGGCGTTTCGCCATCGACGAAGTTGGCCTCAAACGGGCCAGCGCGCTTGCCTTTGTCCGGGCCGGATACGCCGATCTTGAGCGCGAAAATGATGTTCGTGTCGAATTTCAGGACGCTCATCGATCCTTCGACCAACGCCTCGCCCGTGCGAAAATTAGCGGGGTCGGCCTGGCTGTGGCCAAATGTGAACTGGCAACCGACCTGCTTGCCTTGATGCATCATCGGCGAGGATTCGAATTCCGTCGGCGCGGCACGGACCGGACTGGTCAGGACAAGGCTCAGCGCCAGAGCTGGCAGGATCGATGGGGTGAACGAACGCATGGACTTCTCCAGATTGCAAAGCGCGAACTGCCAGTGCTTGTAAGGTCTGGAGCGCAGATGACAATAAACGGTGCAACCACTGGATACTGGTGACAAATGCAAATTGCACCGCTAGGCGCACTTTCGCCTCGATGGTGAGGACAGGTGGCCGAGTGGTTTAAGGCAGCGGTCTTGAAAACCGCCGTAGGTGCAAGCTTACCGTGGGTTCGAATCCCACCCTGTCCGCCACCACTCCCAGCCTGGCGCTTGGCGGTTTCCCGAATCGGGCAGGTTGTGCCATGGTTAAGGCATGATATTTCTGCACAGGATCTGGATCGCATCGCCGCTGTGTCTCACGGCAGCGCTGCTTTCGGCGGCGCCCGCCATGCTGACGGCGCAATCGTCAGGTCCGGTTCTCCAGCCTGTTCCGGCAGCTACAGACAGCGCCAGCGGCTTTGCCGGCTACTTGCAATATGTCGGCGCCAAAGCGCGCGGGCAGGGGGTCAGCCAGGCGGCGATTGATACGATTATCGATGGACTGACCTACAACACCAAGGTTGTCGCGCTGGACCGGGCCCAGCCGGGTTCCACGCCCGGATCGCCGCCGGCGTTCTGGTCCTATTACACCCGCCACATTGGTTCAGCGCGGATTGACTCTGGGCGGGCGGTGCTCGCGCAGAATTTCGATCTCGCGCTGCGGGTAGAGGCGCAATATGGCGTTCCGCGCCATATGCTGGTCGCGATCTGGGGCAAGGAAAGCTTTTACGGCAAAGTGAAGGGTGATTTCGATCTGGCCCGCAGCCTAGCCTCGCTGGCCTACGAAGGTCGCCGCCGCGAGCTGTTCGAAGGCGAGTTGATCGCGCTGATGAAGATGGCCGATCGCGGGGTGCCGCGCGGGCGAATGCTCGGCAGTTGGGCCGGAGCGTTTGGCAATCCGCAATTTCTGCCATCGGTCTATCTGCGGCTCGCCCGCGATGGAGATGGCGATGGCGATGCCGATATCTGGAACAGCCGGGCCGATACCCTGGCATCGGTCGCCAACTACTTCAAGGATGCTGGCTGGCGGACCGGCGAGCCTTGGGGGGTGCGGGTTTCGGTGCCAGACGGGTTTGATCGCACCTTGCTGACCAACCGGCTCGATGCGCCCAGCTGTCCGCGGGTTCATGATCGTCACTCGGTCTGGAAGACGGTCCGCGAATGGCGAGCAATGGGCATCGCACCGCGCGCGCCGATTGCAGATTCGACCATGGCGGTGCTGTTCGAACCGGATGGTCCGGGGAATGGTTCTTTCCTGTTAACCGGGAATTATCGGGTGATCCTCCATTATAACTGCTCGAACTACTACGCACTTTCCGTGGGGTTGCTTGCAGATGAGATTGCCCGCTGAAAAAAGCCTGCCGCTTCTGGCGCTGACTTTGCTTGCTGCCTGTGGCAGCGGCTGGTCTGCTCCGGAAACCGTGTCGCAGGTAGCCACGACTGGCCCGGCAGCTGACTATCCAGTTGTCGTGGGTCCGGCGTTTGCCGTTGACGGAGTGACTTACACTCCGGTTGACGTGATGAATTACGATGCGGTCGGCTATGCTGGAATTGGCCCTGAAGGCGGGATGACCGTTTCGGCCGCGCACCGCACTTTGCCCCTGCCAAGCTATGTCGAGGT
>VFKS01000430.1 GCA_009885425.1 Novosphingobium sp. | reverse complement strand
TTCCTGCGTTCGATGATTCCACACCATAGCGGGGCCATTCTGATGTGCGACAAGGCAAAATTGACCGACCCGGAAACGGTCAAGCTTTGTCATAATATTGTCGCGGCACAGGAACGCGAAATTTCTCAAATGCAGGCCATTTTACAAAGAATTGAAAGGTAGCTTGATGACGCTGTCTCTTAACCGCCGTCAAATTTTGCGGGGCGCGACAATGGCCGGCGGCTCGCTCGCGCTCAGTCCACTTTTTCCGGCTTGGGCAGAAAGCGGAACCGCTGGGCTCAATCCAGCCAATGGGACCGTTTCCGGAACCAATATTGCGCTTTCAATCGGTCATACGCCCTTCCGTGTCGGCGGAAAAACTGGCCATGCTGTGACGGTCAACGGAACGCTTCCCGGACCGATCATCCGGTTGAAGGAGGGCCAGAACGTCCGGCTTGCGGTGACGAACGCACTAAAGGAGGATAGTTCGATTCACTGGCACGGGCTGCTTTTGCCATTCCAGATGGATGGCGTGCCTGGTGTCAGCTTCCCGGGGATCAAGCCCGGCCAGACATTTCTCTACGATTTTCCGGTCCGCCAGTCGGGCACCTATTGGTACCACAGTCATTCCGGCTTGCAGGAAGCGATGGGCATGTATGGCGCGATCGTCATCGACCCTGCCGGGCCCGATCCAGTCGCCTATGACCGCGAGCATGTAATTCTGCTGGCCGACTGGAGCTTCATGCATCCGCACACGATTTTGCGGAAACTGAAGGCGCAGGGCGGCTATTTCAACATGCAGAAGCAGACTCTTTCGGGCCTCATCAAGGGCCAGGACCAGTCCGCTGCGGAACGCCGGATGTGGGCCGAAATGCGCATGGACCCGACCGATATTTCGGATGTTACGGGTTCCACTTACCATTACCTCGTCAACGGCCACGACAGCGGCGCCAACTGGACCGGTCTGTTCACGCCCGGCGAGCGGGTGCGGCTGCGGATCATCAATGCTTCGGCCATGACCAATTTCAATGTCCGGCTGCCTGGCCTGCCGATGACGGTAGTCGCCGCCGATGGTCAGAATGTCCAGCCGGTCGAAACCGACGAATTCCAGATCGGCATAGCCGAGACCTATGATGTCATTGTTGAGCCCAAGGAGGGTCGCGCCTATGGCTTTATTGCCGAGGCTATCGACCGTTCAGGCCAGGTTCGCGCCACACTCGCCCCGCAGATGGGCCTTATCGCGCCCATTCCGGCGCTGCGAGAACGTCCGCTGCTGACCATGAAGGACATGGGCATGGGCGAGATGGATATGTCGGGCAGCGCCGATATGGCCGGGATGGACCATGCTGCCATGGGCCATGATATGGGCGCGATGAAGATGCGCGATCCCGATGTCGCGCCGCAGGTCAAGCTGGGGCCAGGTGTGGCCACCTTGTCCCCCATGCCGATGGACCGGACCGGTGAGCGCCCGACCGGGCTCGAAAAGGTCGATCACCGGGTCCTTACCTACAAGGATCTCAAGTCACTTGCGCCTAATCCCGATACCCGCAAACCGTCGCGCGAAATCGACATCCATCTGACTGCCAACATGGAACGGTACATGTGGTCGTTCGATGGCGAGAAGTTCAGCGACCGCACCGAGCCGATTCCCTTCCGGCACATGGAGCGGGTCCGCGTCAATCTGATCAACGACACCATGATGCCGCACCCGATCCATCTTCACGGCCATTTCTTCGAAGTGGTGACCGGCAATTCTGGCCATCATCCGCTGAAGCACACCGTCAATGTGCTGCCGGGCGGCAAGGTCTCGTTCGACCTGACAGCGGACGGGCTCGGCGATTGGGCATTCCACTGCCACATGATGCTTCACATGCACGCGGGAATGTTCCGCGTCGTCACTGTCCGTCACGAGGAGGCAGGCGCATGACCCGGTTGCTCGCTCCCGCCATCGTTGCCGCCTTCGCTCTGCCGGTTTCGCTGACAGCTAGTCCCGCGATGGCGCAGCAGTCGATGCCGGGCATGGAAATGCCAGCGAAGCCCCCGGCTGACAAGCCGACGTCTGACAAGCCGATGCCGCCAACGCCGCCAGAGCCTGCTCAACCGGCCAGTGATCCCCATGCCGGACACACCATGCCAGATGCGCCCAGCGCGCCCGAACAACCGGAAAAAATGCCCGGAATGGACATGCCTGCAGGCGAGGCTGGTGGCCACGACATGTCCGCAATGCAGCCTGATGCGGCGGATGTCGGAAACGTCCCGGCCCCCGCACCGCCCACCGATCACGCCGCCGATGCGCTGTTCGATCCGGCGGAAATGGCCCGCTCACGCGGTGCCTTGCGCCGCGAGAACGGCGCGTTCAGCGGGTCGATGATCCTGTTCGATCTCGCCGAATATCAGCCGCGCCCGGGCGGTGACGGTTATCGCTGGGAAGCCGAAGCCTGGTTCGGTGGTGATATCAATCGCCTGCTGATCAAGACCGAGGGTGAAGGCACCTTTGGGCAGCCGATCGAGGATGTCGAAGTTCAGGCGCTCTATTCGCGCGCGATCTCACCCTTCTGGAATGCTCATATCGGGCTGCGCCACGACATAGTGCCCAACCCGTCGCGCACCTACGCCGTGGTCGGCGTCGAGGGGATGGCGCCATACTGGCTCCATATGACCGGGCAACTGTTCCTGTCGGACAAGGGCGATGTTCGTGCCCGGTTCGAAGGCAGTTACGATGAGCGCATCACCCAGAAGCTCATTTTCCAGCCCCGTTTCGAATTGAACTTCTCCCTGCAAGACATGCCTGCCGTGGGCGTTGGTTCGGGCCTCACCAGCTTCGAATTGGGCGCCCGCCTACGCTATGAAATCCGCAAGGAGTTCGCGCCCTACATCGGGGTTGAATGGTCCGGGAGGACCGGCGATACAGCGCGTTATGCGCGTTTGGCGGGTGACAAGCCAAACGCGGTCAACTTCGTCGCTGGAATCAGGTTCTGGTTTTGAAGCGCTATCGCCACCGCGTTCATGTCTTCGCCAGCCGGGCACATAAATGGCTGGCGCTGTTCATTGGCGTGCAGCTGCTGATCTGGTTCGCGAGCGGCTCGGTGATGAGCTTCCTGCCGATCGACAAGGTGCGCGGCGAGCATTTGGTGGACCGCGAAGTGGTGACGGCGATTCCGGCGGGTACCCGCTTCGCCGACGCAGCTCTGTTTGCGGCCAGCGCCGGAGCGCCGGTCGAAGCGATCACCTGGCATGTCATGGGCAATCGCCCGGTTGCCGAAGTGAAGACGACCAAGGGCATCAAGTTGTTCGATGCCGCAACTGGCGCGGCGCTGCCGCCTGTCGATGCAGCATCGGCGACCGCCATCGCAAATGCCGCTTGGAAATCTGCCAGCAAGCCGATCTCACAGGCATCGCGCGTCACTGTTGAAAGCCCCGAGTATCGCGGCGCACTTCCGGCTTGGCGGATTACCTACGCCGATCCCGATGCAACGAGCATATTTGTCGCCGCCGAAACTGGCCGGATCACCGCCGTCCGCACCGGAACCTGGCGACTCTATGACTTCTTCTGGAGCCTCCACATCATGGACTGGAAGAATCACGAGGATTTCAACACCTGGTGGTTGCTGGTCTTTTCCATCGGCGGGTTGGTGCTTGGCTTGGCGGGCACGATCCTGCTAGTGATGCGGTGGCCATTCCGGAGCTTTCGCAGGCGGTCCATATGAAGTCGTTCAGCGTTCTTTTGTTGACACTCGCGCTGCTTTTTCGCGCAGAGCTGCCATGCGCCGGGGCATTTCTCGAGCAATCGACCGAGATGAGTGCAGGTGCGGATTGCAGCATGGTTGGTCACGCAGACCATCACGACAAAGACCTGGATCGCGGTGTGCCCGATCAGGCTCGAGCTTGTCATGCTTGCGCGCTTCCAGCCTTGCCATCGTCAGACGCATCTGCCGTTTGGAGCTTTATTGGAGCGCCGATCCAAGCCGCTCAGCAAGCGCAAGCTGACGGACAGCATCTAAAGCCGCCAATCCCCCCTCCACGCGCGGTCTAGATTTGGATCCATTTCAACACTTAAATTTGGAGCTACATCATGAACATCAAGTATCTTTTGGGCGCTTTCGCCCTCGTCGTGGCAACCCCGGCCTTCGCAGCTGAACCAATGGCTGAACCCAAGAAGGAATGCTGCTGCAAGAAGGATGAGCAAGGCAAGATGGCCTGCTGCAAGGAAAAGGCCGGACAGACCGGTGAAGACCACAGCAAGCACACCGATGGTCCCATGAAGCATCACTGAGTGAAACGCGCGGGGGGCGGTTTTCGCCCTCCGCGCATCACAGATTGGAAGTTGCCGAAATGAAAAAGTTTGCATTGGCCCTGGCTCTTGTCGCGACGCCTGCCCTGGCGGCGACTGACGCGATTATGCACCGCGATCCGGGCTGCGGATGTTGTGAGAAATGGGCAGCCCAGGTGCGCAAGGCGTTTGGCCGGAATGTCCGGATTGTTGATGATAGCAATCGCGCCGCACTGCAGGCGCGGGTTGGATTGCCAGCGCGGCTTGCCTCGTGCCACACCGCCCTGATCGACGGGATGGCGTTCGAAGGGCACGTACCGGTCGCCGATATGCAGCGTGTGCTCAAGGCCAAACCAAAAGGTGTCCGCGGCCTGGCCGTAGCAGGCATGCCGCTAGGATCCCCTGGCATGGAAGCCCCGGGCTTGACCCCGCAGCGTTACGAGGTGGTCGCCTTTGGTCCACAGAAAACCTTTGTATTCGCGCGGCACTAACGGATTGTGCATTCTGAGCCAGTTCAGCCGATGCCGCCCATCCAAGCACCATCGCCCTGTATAGCTCGGATCACGGCGCTGCCCCTACTTTGCTGACGCTTCCAATTGTCCGGCCCGCTCTGGATCAACAGCAACCACGCTGATTATGTCCGCACCCGCATGTTGACCATCATGTCGCCGTCCTCGTGCTCCAGATTGTGGCAATGGAACACGTAGGTCTGATCACCAGCGAAGTCGTGTGAGAAATCCACCGCAAGGCGAACGGTTTCACCGGGCCAGACCAGCACCGTATCCTTCCATCCAAGATCGCTGACGATGCGGCC
>VFKS01000005.1 GCA_009885425.1 Novosphingobium sp. | reverse complement strand
GCGGTTAAGCCATTGCGCAAGGTGCGCGGCCGAGAACCTCTACGCGCTATTCGGTGCTGGGGCCTGACGCTGCCATCACGATCGCCAGAAAGTTCTCTGCGGTCAGGCTGGCACCGCCGACCAGCGCTCCGCCGACTTCATCCACCGCCAGCAACTCGGCCGCGTTCTTGGCATTGACTGAACCGCCATAGAGGATCCGCACCGCCGCACCGCCTTCGCCGTAAATCGCATCAAGCTTGGCCCGGATCGCGCAGTGCATTGCGCTGACATCCTCGATCGAGGGGACGCGGCCAGTGCCGATCGCCCAGACCGGCTCGTAGGCCACGGTTACCCGCGCGGCAGCGTCCTCGCCCTGCGGCAATGATCCGGCAAGCTGGCCAGTAACCACCTTCTCTGCCTTCCCGGCATCACGCTCGGCCTCGGTCTCCCCGACGCAGACGATAACCTCAAGCCCGGCGGCAAGCGCCGCTTCGGCCTTGGCCTTGACCACTGCATCGCTTTCGCCGTGCATCGCGCGCCGTTCCGAATGGCCGGCAATCACGAACTGCGCCCCGGCGTCGGCCAGCATTGCTGCAGATACGTCGCCAGTATAGGCGCCCGAGGCTTCCGCGTGACAATCCTGAGCGCCGACTTGCGCCGCTTGGAGCGCTTCGGCCATCGCAGTAACCAAAGTGAACGGCGGAGCGATTCCGACCCGTACCGCAGGATAGCGCGCCGCACCGCGATCAATCGCGCGGGCCTCCGACAGCATGGCGCGGGTACCATTCATCTTCCAGTTGCCGACAATAAAGGGCTGGGTGGACATCGGGTATTCCTCACTGAACTGCTTTGCCCGCTCAAGCGGCAGGCTTTCCCCGCGCCTAGGCCAGCGCAGCGCAGCTTGTCAAAGGAGTTGCGGTGGACGGGGCTGCGTTGAACCATTGCTTGCACGGCCAATGATGCCTAAAGCCCCGGCGGTGGTGCCAATTGGGCGCCGTAGCACCTAATTCTTGGCGGTCGAGCGATGCTTCAGTCTTTTCGCAATTTCTTCAAATCCAAACTGGGGGTCGGGTTCACGCTTGGCTTTCTGGGGCTGATCGCGATCGCCTTTGCCAGCGGCGACGTAGCCAACAGCGGCGGCTTCGGAACCTTTGGCGGAAACAATGCGATGGCCACCGTCGGCCGCGAAAAGATCACCACCGCGCAGGTCGAACGGCAGGTCAACAACTTCCTGACCCGGATGCGGCAAAGCGACCCCACCGCCACCATCGCCGCCTTCCTCGATGGCGGACGGCTCGACGAACTGCTGAGCTTCCTGATCGATCGCAAGGCGGCATTCAAATATGGCGAGCGCAATGGGCTCCATATCGGTGACCGCCTAATCGACAGCGAGATCGCCAAGATCCCCCGGATCCAAGGCCCTGACGGCAAAGTCGATCCGGCGCTATATGGCCGCTTCCTGGCCGAACGCGGGATGACCGATGCCGAATTTCGGGCCGAACTGGGCGAAGAACTGATGGCACGCCAGCTGACTAGCTCGACCCGCAGCGGCGTGGGCGTGCCGCAGAAGGTGACCATACGCTATGCTGCTATGGTGACCGAGAAGCGCAAGGGCTGGATTGTGACCATTCCGGCGGCCGCCTTTGCCCCCAAGACCCCGCCGAGCGAGGGTGAAGTGACCGCGTGGTACAACGATCACAAAGCGCAATACGCCCTGCCCGAACGCCGCACGATCCGCTATCTGACGGTTGGCGACAGCGCGCTCAAAAACGTACCCACCCCGACCGAACCGGAAATCGCCGCGCGGTATAACGCCAACAAGGCCAAGTATGCGCCGACTGACAAGCGCAAGCTGTCCCAAATGGTGCTGCCGACCGAGGCCGCAGCCAAGCAGGTGCTGGCCGAACTGGCTGGCGGCAAGACTT
>VFKS01000273.1 GCA_009885425.1 Novosphingobium sp. | reverse complement strand
GGGCGGCGCTGCTGGCGGTGGAGAATGCGCCCAAGGGCTGGGAAGCCCGGTTTGGCGCCGCGCCGCAGATGGGCGCGCCGCTGGGGTTCCTGTTTTCAAACGGGCTGTTCCTGCTGCTGGGGATGGGGCTCAGCGAGGCGGATTTTGTGAGCTGGGGCTGGCGCATTCCATTCCTGGCGAGCGCCGTGCTGGTCGCGGTCGGGCTGTGGATCCGGTTGAAGATCACCGAAACACCGGCCTTTGCCATGGCTGAGGCGCCGCCGGTGGCCGTGCCGATTGCTAATGTGATCCGCCAGCATCCGCTGTTGCTGCTCGCGGCATCGGCCGGCGCGGCCAGCTGCTTTGCGGTGTTCTACCTCAGCACCGCCTTTGCGCTGTCCTATGGCACCAGCACGCTCAAGATCGACCGGCAGACTTTTCTGGCGTTGCAACTGGGAGCGAATGTTTTCCTCGCCATCGGCATCATTGGCGCGGCCGTGGCGGCGGATCGGTTCGGAGCGAGCCGGATCATGGTTCTGGGTGCGACGCTGACAATTGTCACCGGATTGGTCTTTGGACCGGTCATGGCCTCGGGCTCGCTGCCTGCGATCTTCATTATGCTGTCGTTCGCGCTGCTGGTGATGGGGCTGAGCTACGGCCCGCTGGGCGGCTGGCTCAGCGGGCTGTTCCCGGTGCGGGTGCGCTATACCGCGATTTCGCTGGCCTTCACGTTCGGCGGGATCGTCGGCGGCGCGCTGACCCCGATTGCGGCGCAGCAACTGGCGGCCAGTGGCCAGATCGTGGCGGCCGGCTGGCTGCTAGCGGCGGTGGCGGTACTGACGCTGGCCGGGCTTAGACTGGCAAAACCCGCAGTAGCGTGATCCGCGCCTTGCCGACCTTGCGGTCGGCCACGGCTTCCATCCCCTTGATCTTGGGCTCTTCGCCCATGGCGGTTTCCAGGCTGACCCAGCTGGCCTCACCAATCCAGCCAAGCCGCTGCAATTTGTCGAGCGCCACTTCGCCGGCCCCGGTGCCATAGGGCGGATCGAGCATCACCAGATCGAGCGGGGCTTTCGCGGGGCCGAGCGCCAGGACCGATCCGGCGCGAACATCGCATTGGCTTTGGGCTTGCAAGCTGGCGACATTGCTGCGCAGCGCGCGGATCGCGGCGGCATCTTGTTCGACAAACACGCAGCTTGCCGCCCCGCGCGACAACGCCTCAAGCCCGAGCGCGCCGGACCCGGCGAACAGATCGGCCACGGCCAACCCTTCAAAGCTGCCGAGCCGGCTGACCAGCATCGAGAACAGCGTCTCGCGGGTGCGATCCGCGGTCGGCCGGGTGGTGTCTCCGGCGGGAGTGGTCAGCTTGCGGCCGCGCCATTGCCCGGCGATGATCCGCAGGCTCATTTGCGCGGACCGGCTTTGGTCGGGCCGGGCTTGCGGGGACCGCGCGGAGTGGCCCTGCCGGGCTTGGCACCGGGTTTTCCACCCGGCTTGGCTCCGGGTTTTACGGGACCACCACGGCGCGGCACATAGGCCTTAGCGGCGCCCGGCGCCCCGGCGTCGTAGCGCGGGGCAGCGCGGGAGATTCGCGCGCGGGCTTGCTGCGGCGCGCTCGATGCCGCGGTGACTACGGAGCCGCCCGGCAGCGTCCGGATGAACTTCTCGACATCAACCTGACGGATTTCGACCGCCCGCCCGCGCGGCAGATCGAGCAGTTCGAACGGGCCGTAGGAGGTGCGCATCAGGCGGCTGACTTCGAGCCCGAGATGTTCAAGCACGCGGCGGATTTCGCGGTTCTTGCCTTCGCGGATCGTTAGCTCGATCCACTGGTTGCGCCCGGTCTTGCGCTCCATATTGGCGTCGATCCGGCCATAACGCATCCCGTCGACCTCGATCCCCTCGACCAGACTTTCGAGCTGTTCCTGGGTGACTTCGCCATAGGTGCGGGCGCGGTAGGTGCGGGGAATGCCCGATGACGGCAGCTCCATTGTCCGCTTCAACGCACCGTCGTTGGTCATCAGCAACAGGCCTTCGGTATTGTAATCTAGCCGTCCGATCGGCATCACCCGGCCCGCGCTTTCGGGCAGCGCATTGCGCAGCGCGGAGTAGATCGTCGGGCGCCCGGCGGGGTCATGCTCGGCGGTCAGCAGGCCGGGGGGCTTGTGAAACAGGAACAGCCGGGTTGCCTCGGCTGCTTTGACCGGCTGGTCATCGACCGTCACCCCGCGCAAGCTTTTGAGCACGGTCGCCGGCGTGGTCAGCACCACCCCATCCAGCTTGACCCGGCCATCGGCAATCATCCGCTCCACCTCACGGCGGCTGGCGATCCCGGCGCGGGCAAGCAATTTGGCGATGCGGTCACCCTCACGGGGAGCGAGTTCTGGGGTTGTCATGCGCGTCCCATAGGCGAGGACGCCGCCCGCGTCACCCCTGCGCCAAATCCATCTGCTCTGCGCAAATCTCGTGAAACCGGCTGATCCCGCCCTCGAGTGTGCCCAGCGTCAGTTCGCTGATCGCGCCGCTCTGCAGTCCCTGCTGGCCCAGCGCGGCAGCACGGAAGTCTTCGGCGCCAAACACGCTGCCATCGAGCAGATCCCAGCTACGCTGCCAGTGGCGTTGGGCCTTGTCAGTCTGAGGCTTTTCCGGGATCAGCATGAAGTCTTCGACCAGCGTGCGGTCATGCCCCTGCGGCCACAGCGCCATGATGTTGATGTAATCCGGGCTGACCACGATCACGGTGCCGGGGAACAGCTGATAGGTGTAAGTCCCGCAGCGGCGCAGCGCGGCCATATCGGCATAGTCAATCCCGTCCATTTCCGCCGCGCGGCCCACAAAGCTGCGCTGGTGCGGGCCGATCTGATCGCCGCTGGTGATCCCGTCCTTGAAGAACGGCCCGATTGTGTCGGCATGGAGCCGGGCGACGTGATAGCTTTCCAGAAACGCATCCATGATCAGCTTCCAGTTGGAGGCGACATCGTGGGTGTGGCGCGCAAACAGGTGCAGATCGCGCAGGGCAAAGGCGTCAAAATCCGTACCCAGCGTAACCGGATCGCTGAAATCGGCGCCGCTTTGCGGGGAGTACCAGATCAATCCGCCAGCCTCGCAGCTGTCCAGTTCGACCAGCCCGAAATCGGCCTTGTCGAGCCCCGGAAAGGTATCGGGCCGGGGCAGCGCTAGCAGCCGCCCGTCGGTGGCATAGGTCCAGGCGTGATAGGGGCAGGTCATCCGCTTGGCGCATTGCACCTCGGCCCCTTCGATCAGCCGGGTGCCGCGGTGGCGGCAGACGTTGAGGAAGACGTGAGCCTTGCCTTCGCCGTCGCGGCTGATCAGCAGCGGCCGCCCGGTCGCATCATGCGGCACCGCCATATTGGGATCAGGGATCAGCGCCGATGGACACAGCACCTGCGGCGCGCGATCAAACAGCGTGGCCTGCTCCCGGGCCCAATGGGTTGGATCGATATAGACCGAAGTGGGAACCGAGGTGATCCCTCGATTGGCGCGGGTGCTGCCAGCACCAATCTGGCGGGCCAGTTCGAGCTGGCCTGCGGTGGGTGGAGTGCCTGGAAGCGTGGATGTCCTATCCATGGGGCTATCCTTAGTCGATTTCGGCGCTAGGTTCGCTCCAAATCGGGTCGGGAGCAAGCGCCGTGAATACAGCCAACGAAACCGTAGCGTCAGAACGGAGTGGCCTATGGGATTCTATCAAGCCGTACTTTGAAAAGGAATCACTGGCTGCCTTCTTCGTCGGGGTTTCCTCAGGCTTTCCCTATGCGATGATCGGCGCAACATTGACCACGCGGCTGGCGCAAGATGGGATCAGCAAGAAGACCGTCACCGCCTTCGCGCTCGCCTTTCTGGTCTACAATCTCAAGTTCCTGTGGGCCTGGGTGGTTGATGGAGTCCGGTTGCCGCTGATCGGCCGGCTGGGGCAGCGGGTTTCGTGGATGGTGGTTTCCGGGCTGTTCGTGATGGCCGCCGTGGTCAATCTGGCGCTGGTTGATCCGCAAGCAGACATTGCCTGGACTGCAACGTCGGCAATTCTGGTCGGGATTGCCGGGGCAACCTTTGACATCGTGATCGACGCCTACCGGATTGAAACGCTGAAGCCCTATCAGCTCGGGAT
>VFKS01000246.1 GCA_009885425.1 Novosphingobium sp. | reverse complement strand
GGCGGTTGAACCGGGCGAGGTCGTGCTGCCCGACGACAGCCGCCGCACCACGCTCGAAAGCTCCCCCACTGACCAGCTGATCGCCGAAGGCCGCGCCGCTGACGATGCCCCGCTCGATATCGATCCGGGCGCGCTTGATCGCGACCGTGACACCGGCGACTGGAGCTCCGATTTCCGCGCCGCCCCCGGTGAGGCTGGCCCCGGGATCGACGAGCGCGGCGCCGGCGAACGGAGCTTGGCTGAGCACTTGCACGCCCAGATCGGCACCGCCACCCGCGACCCACGCATTGCCTTCGTTGCCCGGCATATCGCCACCGAGCTCGACGAGGCGGGCTATCTCCCTGCCACGACCGCAGAGCTGGCCGCTGATCTGGCGGTTGACGAGGACGAAGTGGAAGAAGCGCTGGCACTGGTCCAGAGCCTTGATCCCACTGGCATCGCCGCCCGCACCCTAGGAGAATGCCTGGCCCTGCAGGCGCGCGAGGCCGACCGCTATGACCCGTGTATGGCCAAGCTGCTGGGCAACCTCGACCTGCTGGCGCGCGGCGAGCTGCCTCGGCTGAAACGGATGTGCGGGGTGGATGACGAGGACTTCGCCGAGATGCTGACTGAACTGCGCGGCTATGATCCCAAGCCCGGCCTGCGGTTCAGCTCGGGCGGGGGCGATCCGATCACGCCCGACATCCTGATCACCCCGCGGGCCGATCTGGGCTGGGACATCGCGCTCAATCAGGCCACCCTGCCCCGGCTGGTGGTCAACCGCAGCTACTATGTCGAACTGCGCGGCACGAGCGATGACAAGGCGGCGCGCGGCTGGCTGTCGGACAAACTGGCCGATGCCAACTGGCTGGTCAAAGCGCTCGATCAGCGGGCCAAGACCATCCTCAAGGTCGCCAGCGAATTGGTTAAACAGCAGGACGCTTTCTTCCGCCACGGCGTCTCGCAGCTGAAACCGCTGACCCTGCGCGCGGTGGCCGAAGCGATCGAGATGCACGAATCGACCGTCAGCCGGGTGACCAGCAACAAGTACCTGTCGTGCCCGCGCGGGACGTTTGAGCTCAAATACTTCTTCACATCAGGCGTCGGCTCGGTTGACGGAGAAGGCGGCGCATCGGCCTCGGCAGTCAAGGCCGCGATCAAGACCTTGATCGATGCCGAAGATCCCAAGGCGATCCTGTCCGACGATACGCTGGTCGATCTGCTGAAGCGCAAAGGCTTTGATCTGGCCCGGCGGACTGTGGCCAAATACCGCGAGGCGATCGGCCTCGGTTCTTCAGTCCAGCGCAGACGGCAAAAAACGCTGGCAGGGATCGGGTGATTGGCTAGTCTCCCCGGCAATCGCACCCCGGGGGAAGAAGCCAAATGAAAGCCTATCGTCTGTTGACCGCCTGCATGGCCGCCAGCGTGGCCACCGCGCCAGCACTGGCTGACCGGCTGGAATATCGGGTGCTGACCCAGAGCCGGGATATCGGCCATCTGAAGCTCGACCGCGATGCGGGGCGAATCAGCGTTGATTTCGATTACAAGCAGAACGGACGCGGACCGACGATCCAGGAAGTGGTGGTGC
>VFKS01000434.1 GCA_009885425.1 Novosphingobium sp. | reverse complement strand
TGGGCGCCACGATCTTCAAACTGGAGATGGACCGCGCACTGCGCAAGCCGTCGAACCTGACCGCATGGGAATGTATCGCCCGGGCGATGGCCGCTATCCGCGAGTATGGAGCCGAGCCGCTGGGCCGGGCGATCGCCGAATCGCAGCACGCCATGGCGATTGCGCCCGACTATGGTCTGGCGCAGGCGATCTATGCGCTGACCATATCGGGGGCCTACTTCTCGATGAGCCCCGGCGATGCCGCGCGCGAGCGCGAAATTCAGCACCACATTGACCGCGCCTTTGTACTCGATCCCGATAACGCCGGAGTGCTGGCGGCGATTGCCGCGTCGAGCGCCTATATCGGGCGGCCACTCGAAGGCTTGCCGCGCGCTCTGCGCGCAATTCGGCTGCGGCCGGGCCACGGGCTGGCGCACTATGCCGCCGGGGTCAACGCGCTGTTGCAAGGAAAAGAGCCCGACGCGATCGTCCACCTCAACGATTTCATTCAGGTCGAGCCCGAATCGCATCTTCACTACATTACCCATGCCTGGCGCGGGGTGGCCTATATGCGGACCCATGATTTCAGCGCGGCGCGCGGCGCCTTTGCCGAAAGTCTGGCGCTGTTCCCCGGCAATTTCATCGCGCTGTTGTTGCTGACCTGCATCGAGCATGCCGAAGACGCCCATGACGCCGCGCAGCAGCACCTCGCCACCGCAATCGGGCTGGATGCCGACGCGACGCCGGATCTGTACCACACCCGGATCAGACGGTTCTTTGCCGGGTCTGCTCTACAGGACCGGATGCATCAGGCGCTCGATGGGACCTGGCTCAAAGTCACGGCCTAGCCGAACTTGCCAAGTACAGGTTTGGTAGGCAGACTTGCGGCGGGGTCGCGGTTTGTCTGTTCAAAGGAAGCCGGGATGCGATACAATCACTGGGCGCTTGCCGCCGCCGCTTTGCTGGCTTGCGCGCTGCCGGGGCAGGCTCAGGATATACCCAAGGCCACTCCGGCGGCCGAGGCGGAGCATCCCGCTGGTCACGACCATTCCGACAAGGCCGCGCCCAAAACCGCGCAATTGCTGGTCGGCTATGGCAATGGCGGCTTTGCGGTAACTGGCGCCAATCCGCAGGCTCAGGCGTTCTTTTCCAACGGGATGGAACTGGCCGCCGCCTTTGCCCACCGGGCCTCGATCGTGGCGATGGAAGAAGCGGTCCGGCTCGATCCGGCTTGCGCGATGTGCTTGTGGGGCCTAGCCTATACCTCGGGCCCGACAATCAATTATGGCAAGGACTGGCCGGAGCGGAAGGCGCTTTACGCAATGCTGGTCAAGGCCGAAACGTTGGCCAAACGGACCGGGACCAAGCGCGAGCGCGATCTGATCAGCGTATTCCGCAAACGCTATTTACCCGGCGCAAAGATCGCCGTGCGCGATGCGGCCTTTGCCAAGGATATGCAAAAGCTGGTCAGGAAATATCCCGGCGACAACACCATCGCCGTGCTCGCCGCCGATGCGATCATTCAGGCAATGGCTGAGGATAATTACAAGGCCGAGGCGATGAAAGCGGTGGGCCTGCTCGAAACCGT
>VFKS01000344.1 GCA_009885425.1 Novosphingobium sp. | reverse complement strand
GCCGGGGTTGAGGCCGAATGGCGCGTCGCCGATGCCGAACTGTCCGCCGCTGCGGCTCGGCTCGCCCGGCTCGATGGCGAGGCACGGCGGCAGGCCGATCTGACCGATAGTCTGGCCCGCGAAGGCGATCCCTTGGTCGCTCTGGCGCAAGCGGAGGCGGCCCGCGATTCAGCCGCCGCCGGCCTTTCCGCAGCGCGCACCGAACTCGAAGGCCAGCAGGCCCGCAAGGCCGATCTGCAGGCCGAGCGGGATGCCGCCGGATCGACGCTCGCCGCAGCCAAGGCCGAACTGACCGGGGTGGAGCGCGAATGGTCGGCGCTGGTTCGTGACCGCGATGCCCGGGCCAAGCAAATGGCCGGCAAGCATGGCACCACCGCGCTCGATGCCGTCCGCGCCGCACCAGGCTATGAACGCGCGCTTGCCGCTGTGCTGGGCCGCGATGCCAAGGCGCCGCTGGGCGCGGCCCCGGCCGATGCCGACGGAAGGTTCTGGACTGGAGCGGCCGCCCCGGCGGCCGTTTCGGGCAGCCTCGCGAGCCACCTGACCCAATGCCCCGACGAACTCAAGGCCCGCTTGGCGCTGGTCCATGTTGCCGATGCCGACGATGGCCGCGCGCTTGGCCCGGGCGAATGGTTGGTGACCAAAGCCGGACGGATTCGCCGCTGGGACGGGTTCGTCACCAAGGGCGAAGGCGCCGCCGAAGCCGCGCGGCTTGAAGCCGAAAACCGGTTGAGCGCGCTCGAAGCCGAACTGCCCGCGCTGCGCAGTGCGGCCGAAGCAGCAGAGGGTAAGGTCGCCGCCATCGCCGCCGAACTGTCGACCCTGCAGCTCAGCGTCATCGCTGCCGAACGCGCCGTCGCGCAGGCCGCCGATGCCGAACGTACCGCCCTGCGCGCCTGCGATCAGGCCGAAGCCGCCAAGGCCCGGATCGAGGCTCGCCGCGCCGAACTCGCCGCCAGCAGCGCCGATCTGGCCGAACAACGCAGCGCTGCCGAAACCGAACGCGCGGGCGCCGAGGCCCGCCGTGCTGCGCTGCCCGATCCCGCTAGCGGGCGCGCGCAATTGGCTGCCGCGCAGGCCCGCCACGATGCTGCGCGCCAAGGGCTCCAGTCCGCCACTGCAGCCCTCGCCGCGCACGATCAGGCGCTGGCCGTGGCGCGCGAGCGCTTGGGCACCCAGCGCGCCGACATCAAGAGCTGGCAGGCTCGCGCCGGCGATGCCGCCAGTCGCCTCGCCGCGATGACCCGCCGGTT
>VFKS01000542.1 GCA_009885425.1 Novosphingobium sp. | reverse complement strand
CCCTGATAGTGCACCGAATTTACGGACAGTTCGGTCTTGCCGAGTGCCGAGGCCAGCATTCCGCCTTCGCTCAGGTGCACTGGGTGCAGGTGAGCGAACATCGCCTCGAACCCGGCGCCATCAGGGGCGTGGTGGTGAAGCAGGTCGGCACTGGCTGAGGTATCGCGGCGCAATGTTCCGCCCAGCGCGACGTTGATTTCCTGAAAGCCCCGGCATATCCCGAACACCGGCCGCCCGGCATCGATCATCCGCTGCACCAGCGTCAGCGCAATCTCGTCGCGGCCCGGATCAAACGGCCCGTCGCCGCCATCATCGCGGTAGCGCGCCGGGTCGACATTCGATGGGCTGCCGGTCAGCAGAATGCCGTCGAGCCGCGGCGCGACTTCGGCGGCACTCATCAGATCGGGCAGCGAAGGCACGATCAGCGCGGCAACATCGGCGTGGACCATCGCGCTGCGGATATACCGCTCCATCACCGCCTGCGCCGGTTCGGTGCCGACGGTACGCTGGCAGGCAATTACGCCGAGGACGGGGCGGGCAGCGGCCATCAGATCAGCTTAGCAGCACAACCGGGCTATCGGCGCGCCAGTGCATCGAAACGCGGTCATCCCAGGTGAAATCCTCCTGATCGCGGCGCGACAGGTTGGGGCGTGACACCCGGATCTTTGCGCCATTATCCAGCTGGATTTCAAACAGGGTGATATCGCCCAGATAGCTCATCCCCTTGATCACCCCGCGCGCCAGATTGTGGTCATCGGGCGCGTCCTGCGCGGCGGCGCGGATCGCTTTGCCATCACCCGGGACATGGAGATAGATCTTCTCTGGCCGCAGCGCGATCCAGACATCGGCGCCGTGCGGCCCGGTGACGCCGTGGTTGAGATAGACCTTGCCCAGCCCCGCGCAATCGACCGCTGCACGGTCCGGCTCGTCAAGCGTCAGCTTGCCTTCGAACAGGTTCACCGAGCCGACGAAATCGGCCACAAACCGATTGGCCGGATATTCGTAAAGGTCGGACGGCGTGGCCATCTGCGCCACCTCGCCTTTGTTCATCACCGCGATCCGCCCGGCCATCGAAAGGGCCTCGTCCTGATCGTGGGTGACGGTGACGAAGGTAATCCCGACGTGATCCTGCAATTCGCTCAGCTCAAACTGCATCTGAGCGCGCAATTTGGCGTCGAGCGCCGATAGCGGCTCGTCGAGCAGCAGCACTTTGGGCTTCATCACCAGACTGCGCGCGAGGGCCACGCGCTGGCGCTGACCGCCTGACATCTGATCGGGTTTGCGGTCCTCAAATCCGGCCAGGCTGACCAGCTGCAGGGCCTCGCGGACCCGCTCCTCGCGTTCGCCCCGCCCGACTCCGGCGATTTTCAGGCCATAGGCGACATTGTCCGCCACGGTCATGTGCGGGAAAACCGCATAGGACTGAAACACCATGTTGACCGGACGCTTGTTGGGCGGAATTCCGGCCATGTCCTGTCCGTCGATCAGGATCTCGCCCTCGGTCGGCAGCTCGAACCCGGCGATCATCCGTAGCAGCGTGGTCTTGCCGCAGCCCGATGGACCGAGCAGGACGAAAAACTCGCCCGCCATGATTTCAAGGCTGACATTGTCGACCGCGGCCACCTTGCCAAAGCGTTTGGTGACGTTGCGGATCTGGATGATGGGTTCGGCCATTAGTGTGTTTCCGCAATGCCTTTGACGCCCTGCACTTTGAGCGCGAGGGCGGTGAGGGCGATGGTCAAGAGGATCAGGATGGTCGAGGCCGCGTTGACTTCGGGCGTGACCGAAAAGCGGACCATCGAATAGACCTTGACCGGGAAGGTCACGGTATCGGGCCCGCTGGTGAAGAAGGTGATTACGAAATCATCGAGGCTGAGCGTGAAGGCCAGCAGCGCCCCCGCGATCAACCCCGGTTTCATGTGCGGCAGCAGGATATCGCGGAACGTCTGCCATTCACTGGCGCCCAGATCCTTGGCCGCCTCTTCCTGTTCGCGGTTGAAACTGGCCATCCGGCTGCGCACCACCATCGCCACGAACGGAAAACAAAAGGTGATGTGAGCAATGGTGATTGCCGACAGGTTCAGCGGCCAGGGCATGCCGGTCGGCCAGTCAATCTTGGCAAAGAAGATCAGCATCGCCACGCCGAGGCAGATTTCGGGGACGATGATCGGCAGGCTCATCACCCCCTCGACCGCGCTCTTGAACGGGAACCGGAACCGCCACAGCAGCACCCCGGCGAGCGCGCCGAGCACCACACTGACAATCGTGGCGAACAGTGCAATGGTCAGCGAATTGACCATCGCGTCGACCAGCGAGGAATTCGCGAAGGCCTTTTCATAATATTTGAACGTGAAGCCCTTCCACACCGCGTTGCGTTTGGAATCGTTGAAGCTGAACACCATCAGCACCAACAGCGGGGCATAAAGGAACAGCAGCGTCGCCCCGACCCACAGCCGCATCCAGGCCTTGCGGGTATAGTCGAGCGGGGCGATCGGGGGGCGTTTGAACAATTGGCGATGAAACTGGGCCATCAGCGTTCCCCCGTCTTGGTCCGATCACCGCGCAGCGATTGCAGCGCGACCAGAATGAACATCGCATAGATCAGCAGGAACGATAGCGCCGCGCCGAACGGCCAATCATTGGCGCGCTTGAACTGCCGCTCGATCACGTTGGCGATCATCTGGCTGTCGGTGCCGCCCATCAGATCGGGGGTCAGATAGGCCCCCAGCGCGGGGATCAGCGTGATCATCACCCCGGCCATGATCCCCGGTCCAGCCAAGGGCACAACAATCGTGAACAGCGTTTTCAGATGCCCCGCGCCCAGATCAAGGCTCGCCTCGATCAGCGATTTGTCGAGCCGGTCGAGCGCTGAATAGAGCGGCAAGACCATGAACGGCAGGTGGACATAGACCAGCCCCAGCACCACCGCGAAATTGTTGTAGAGTAGCTGGACCGGGGTCCAGGCTTCGAGCGGCTGGAGCCCGACCATGGTCTTGAGCCAGCTCGCCCCCTCCCACATCGCGCCAAGCCCTTGGTTGGCATATCCGTTCGAGCCCATCAGCATCATCAGCGCATAGGTCCGGATCAAGAGGTTGGTCCAGAACGGCAGCATGATCGCTACCAGCAGCCACGGCCGCCATTTTTCAGGCGCGAAAGTAATCGCCATGGCCACCGGAAATCCGATCACCAGACAGATCAAGGTGACCAGTGCGGCAACCGCCAGGCTCTTGCCGAAAATCGAGAGATAGAGCCATTCGGTCGCGCGCTTGTAATTGTCGAGCGTGCCGGTGATGTTGATATCAGCCGGTCCAGAGTTCTGGCCAAAGCTGTAGAGCCACACGATCGTCATCGGCACCAGAAAGAACAGGAACAGCCAAAGCAGCGGCCCGCTCGCAATCGCTGCGAACGGGCGCTTGTGCTGTTTCCAATCTTGCAGCGCCACCGATCAGGACGCCCGGACGCGGGTGAAGGCCTCCTCATAGAGCGGCTGCAGTTCGGGGTTGTACTTGGCGTATTCGCACTTCGCCATTAGTTCAGCCGCGGGGAAGATCACCGGGTTGTTCTTGTAATCGTCCGGCATCAGCGCCTTGGCTGCGGCGTTAGGCGTGGGATAGAGGATCGTTTCGGTGATCTTCTTGCCGGCCTCGGCATCGAGCAGATAGTTGATGAAGGCATGGGCATTCTTGGGCCGCGGGGCGCCCTTGGGGATGCACAGATTGTCCGAATTGAACTGGCTGCCTTCCTTGGGCAGGACAAAGCCGATGTCATCATCCTCGGCCATCGCCTGAGCAATATCGCCGTTGTATTCGAGCACCAGATCGACCTCGCCCTTCAGCAGCAGATCCTGACCGTTGTCTTCGTGGAACGCCTTGAAATTAGGCTTCTGCTTGATCATCATCGCTTCGATCAGCTTGATATCGTCCTTGGTCAGGCCATTGACTGACTTGCCGAGATATTTGGCATAGAGCCGGAACATGTCGCCAGCTTCCGAAAGCACCGCAATCCGGCCCTTGTACTCATCCGAATCAAACAGCACCTTCCAGCTGTCGGGCACCGCTTTCACTTTGGATTTGCGATAGCCGATCCCCAGCGTAAGCCAGGTGTAGGGCATCGAATGCTTGCGCTTGGGATCATAGGCAACATCCTGATATTCGGGCGCGATGTTCTGAAAATTGGGGATCTGGGCATGATCCAGCGGTATCAGCATATCGGCCCCTGCCATCCGCTCGACAAAATCGTTCGAAGGCACAATCACGTCATAACCGGCATTGCCAGCGCGCAACTTAGCGAACAGTTCGTCATTGCTGGCGAACAAGGTCATGTTGACATCAGCCCCGCCCGCGCCCTTGAAATCGGCCAGGGTGGTTTCGCCGATATAGGTGTCCCAGTTGTAGAAGTTCAGCTTGGGCTCTTCCCCGGTCGGCGCAATCTTGGTGGTGCCGCCGGTCTTGGCCGCGTCCTTCGCCGCTTCCTTGCTGCACGCTGCCAAACCGCCAAAACTGATCCCGATCGCTGCCACGCCAAGCGATTGCAGAAGCGAGCGCCGGCCCAAACGAAGATTACCCGTGTTCCCAAACTCTTTCATCGAACCACCCCTTGATGCGTTGCACGTCTTCTTATTCGGTTATGCTAGCGAACCCAGCGCGCTTGCCAATCACTGAATGTGACAGAACGGCTTAATTGTTTGCGGGACAAGCGGCCCATGTTACAGTGTATCAATGAAGTCGCTATATTTGCCATTCGCTATTCTGGTTTCGGTTGCGCCTCAGGCCGCAAGCGGCACCATGACTGCGCCGATCGAACCAACCGCCGAAACCGTCTGCTCCGTCAAGAATGCCTCGCTCCGCAAACATGCTCCGCGTCCGCGTCTGGTCGTGATAACGGCGCACCCCTTTTACGATCGACACTCTGGCGACTACCTCTCGGACCCCGGCTGCACCGATCGGGTTGATGGCACGGGCCTGATCCAGATCGAGCTTCCCAAGGGAAAACGGATTGCCGATTACCCGGAGCTCGGCAAGGCAACCGACCAATCGTTTTTGGCAGCCAACAGCGGAAAACGCTTGCATATCAGATGCACCGGCACAGTCCGCTACGCAAAACGGCAAACGTGGTTCCTATTGAATGGTGACTGCCAGGTGTGGGCAACGGCTGCGCCCTGAATCGGCCGAGTTCGTCAGAGCTCAACTCGCTCAGCCCGGCGCTTGTGCGCGCTCTCAAGCGTTGCGCAGATACCAGGTGTAATCCAGCTCAGTCACCTCGGCCATGAACCGGGCCATTTCGACGCCTTTGACGATCGAATAGTTCGTCACGAACCGCGCACCGAGATAGTCCTGCAGCAGCGCCGAACCTTCAAACACCTCGATCGCCGCTGCCCAGTGGTTGGGCAGACGGATGTCATCGCCTTCAGCTTCATAGCCATTGCCGACCACCGCCGGGCCGGGATCAATCTTGTGCTTGATCCCGTGCAGCTGCGCCGCCAGCACCGCCGCCATCGCAAGGTAGGGGTTGGCATCGGCCCCGCAGATGCGGTGCTCGACATGGCGTGAAGCTGGCGATCCAGCCGGAATGCGCAAGCTGACGGTGCGGTTGTTGACCCCCCAGGTCGCCGCGACCGGAGCATAGCTGTTGGCTTTGAAGCGGCGGAACGAATTGGCGTTGGGGGCAAAGATCGCCATCGATTCGGCCAGCAGCGCCTTCATCCCGCCGATCGCATGGCGCAGCAGTGGCGTGCCGGCCGGGTCCTCGCTGGCAAAGGCGTTGTTGCCATCCTTGTCGTTCATCGAGATGTGCAAGTGCATGCCGCTGCCCGCGCTCTCGGCGAACGGCTTGGCCATGAAAGTCGCCTCGAGCCCGTGGAGCACCGCCACGCCCTTGACCAGCCGCTTGTACATGATCGCATCGTCAGTCGCGCGCAGCGCGTCCGGCTTGTGCCGCAGGGTGAATTCGAACTGGCCGGGGGCATATTCGCTGATCCCGCTTTCCAGCGGCAGGCCCTGAATATCGCAAGCCTCATAGAGGTCATCGAAGAATGGCTGGAGATCCTCCATTTCGCGCAGGCCATAGACCTGAATGTCGGTCGAGCGGTGGCCGGTGACCATGCCGCGCGCCGGGACCGGGCGGCCATCCTCCATGTCGCAGAGGTAGAATTCCAGCTCGACCGCGACCACTGGGGTCAGGCCTTCGTCCGCCAGCCGGTCAATCACGCAGCCCAGCACGTGGCGCGGATCGAGATCATTTGGGGTGCCGTCAAGCTCGTAGAAGCTGGTCAGGAACTGCGCGTGATTTTCACCCAGCCACGGCGCCAGCACCAAGGTGCCGGGGACCGGATAGACATAGCGGTCGGCATCGCCATCTTCCCAGACCAGCCCGGTCTCCTCGCAGTCGCGCCCGGTGATATCGACCACCAGCACCGATCCGGGCAGGAACCGCCCGCTTTCATAAACCGCGACCACTTCGTGCTGGCGCAGCCGTTTGCCGCGCGGAACCCCGCCCAGATTCGTGAAAATGATGTCGACCGCATCGACATCGGGGTGCGCTTCGAAAAAGGCCTTGGCCTCTTCCACAGTGGCGCGATGGTTGGAACTGACGGCAGGCTTGGTCATGGTGGTCATCCGATAAGGGTCTTCAGGCAATCGTCGAGGACATTGGCGAGCCGGTCAACTTGTCTCTGCGTTGTGGCCGGGCTGACCAGGGTCATATTGTGGAACGGCGCGATCAGCACGCCGCGGTTGATCAGGAACAGGTGCAGCGCCTGCTCAAGCGGCCCGTGCATCTTGGCGCGGGCTTCGGTGCCGTTGCGCGCTGGCTGGGCATCGCAGATAAACTCGCCCCGGCTGCCGATGTGGGCGACGTGCCAATCGAGGCCGTTGCGGGTGATCACTCCGTGCAACTGTGCCGCCAAATTCTCGGCCAGCGGCAGCATATGATCGTAGGACGCCGGGGTCATCACTTCGGTCAGGCAGGCCCGCATCGCGGCCAGCGCCAGCGCGTTGGCCGATAGCGTGGTGCCGATCCCGGAATGGCCTGATTCGCCCTCGGCCCGGACCCGTTCCATCCGCCCAGCGACCTCGGCGGAAAAGCCAAAGACCGCACAAGGCACCCCACCGCCGACCGGCTTGCCCAGCACAAACATGTCAGGCGGCGGACCTTGGCTGCCGGTATAACCGCCATAACCGGTCGAAATCGTGTGCGTTTCATCCCAGACCAACAATGTGCCATGCCGTGCGGTCAGATCGCGCAGGGCCTGCAGATAGCCCGGATCGGGCAGGACCATGCCGACATTGGTCATCGCCGGTTCGGCCAAGACGCAGGCCACATCGCCGATCGCCAAGGCCGCTTCAAGCGCAGGAAAATCGTTGAATTCGATCACCACAGTGTGGTGGCGCACGTCATAGACCTGTCCGACCAGACTCCGGCGCAGTTCCGGCAGTCCATCGCGCAGATCGACGAACACATCGTCGACCGCGCCGTGATAGCAGCCGTTGAAGACCAGCACCTTGTCGCGCCCGGTGATGGCGCGAGCCCAGCGGATCACTGCGCGGTTGGCCTCGCTGGCCGAGGAAGTGACTTGCCAGAACGGCAGCTTGAACTGCGCCGCCAATTCATCGGCGACCACCACTGCATCATCGGTCGGGAGCATGAAAGTCAGGCCCCGGCTCGCCTGCCGGGCAATCGCGGCTGCAACCGGGGCGGGCGAATGGCCGAACATCGATCCGGTATCGCCGAGGCAGAAATCGTCATAGCGGTGGCCATCGACGTCCCACAGCTCTGCCCCTGCAGCCCGTTCCGCGAACAGCGGAAACGGGGTGCCCCAATCGAGCATCCAATGGAATGGTACCCCCCGGTGCCAATGCCGCGCGGCGTCCTTGGCCATGGCAGCCGAGCGTGGATTGGCGGCGGCATAGCGCGCCAGTTCGTCCGCGCGCATCGCGGCGATCGCATGATCGGTAATCACAGCCTGTCCCTCAGCGCGTAGTAAAGCATTCCTGCAACATAGAGCGGATGGCGCAGCAGCGTCCCGCCGGGGAACGGGCGGCCGGGCAGATTGGCGAAAAGATCGAACCTTTCTGCGGTGCCCTGCATCGCCTCGGCGATCAATTGCCCCGCCAGAGTGGTCAGCAGCACCCCGTGACCCGACCAGCCGTGCGCGAAAAAGCTGTTCCCGATCCGCCCGAAATGCGGCAACCGATTGAGCGTGACGCCAACCATTCCGCCCCAGCCATAGTCGATTGGCACGCCCTTCAGCTGCGGAAAAACCTGCTCCAGATAGGGCCGCACGAACCCCTCGATATCGGCGGGTGGGCGCGGGGAATACTTTTCTCCGCCGCCAAAGATCAGGCGGTTGTCGGCGTTGATCCGGTAGTAGTTGAGTACGAACTTGCTGTCGCTGACCGCCGCACCCGACGGGATCAACGCGCAGGCCCGGTCCTCGCCCAGCGGCGCGGTGGCGACGTTGTAATTGGCGACCGGCATGGTCATCGCGCCCAGCTTTGGGTCAAGCTCGCCCATGAAAGCATCGCAGGCCAGCACGCCGTGGCGCGCGGTGACGGTGCCCTGCGCCGTGGTGGCGATCACCGGACCGGCATGATCCATCGCGGTCACCGCGCTGCGCTCAAATATCCGCACCCCGGCCTCGCGGGCCGCCTGCGCCAACCCCAGCGCATAGTTGAGCGGATGGAGGTGTCCGCCGTTATCGTCGACGAAACCGCCGTGATACATCGGGCTGGCGACATGATCCTGCACCGCCCCCGCCTCAATCACCCGCGCCCCCTTATAGCCGAGCAGCCGCTCAAGGCAGTCTAGTTCGCGCTTCATGTGCTCAAGATGCGCCGGTTTGGCGGCAGCGTGGAAGTGGCCATGGCGTAGATCGCATGCGATGGAGTGCCGCGCGATCCGGCCTTTGACCATGTCACCCGCCAGATTAGCGAGGCCGACCAGCTGCCGGGTGTGATCGTCGCCAAACCGCGCGGCCAGATCGACCGCGCCCCAGCGCATTCCCGGGATCATCTGCCCGCCGCTGCGCCCCGAAGCGCCCCAGCCGATCCGCTGGCTCTCCAGCAGCACGACCGAAAAGCCTGCCTCCGCCGCATAAAGCGCTGCCGAAAGTCCGGTGAAACCGCCACCGACCACCACCACATCGACGCTGAGATCGCCAACAAGCTGAGGCTGATCGGGGAACGGATTGGCGGTTGCCGCATAATAGGACGGCGCGTGCGACACCGCGCTACACCTTCAGCAGCAGATGTTCACGCTCCCACGAGGAGATGACCGACTGGTAAGCGTAAAGCTCGGCATCCTTGATCGCCCAGAATATCTCGAAGAAATCTTCGCCCAACAGGGACTTGACCGGCTTGCACTGATAAAACCGGTCGAGCGCGGCCTCCAGGGTGCGCGGCAAAGTGCGGGCGCGGTTATAGGCGTTGCCCTCCATGATCTTGGGCGGCACCATCCGTTCCACCATCCCGATATAGCCGCAGATCAGCGAGGCCGCGATCGCGAGATAGGGATTGGCATCGGCGCCGGCGAGCCGGTTTTCGACCCGGCGGTCCTTGGCCTCGGACACCGGCACGCGGAACCCGCAGCTCCGGTTGTCATTACCCCAATGGACGTTGATCGGCGCGGCCGTATCGGGGCGCATCCGCCGGAACGAATTGACGTTGGGGGCGACCAGCGGCAACACTTGCGGCATCAGCCGGACCAGTCCGGCGACATGGCTGCGGAACAGTGCAGTTTCCTTGCCGTTCTGCGCCGAAAAGACATTGCGCCCAGTTTCGACGCTCAGCACCGATTGGTGGATGTGCATCGCGCTGCCGGGCTGGTCGGCCATCGGTTTGGCCATGAAAGTGGCATAGACCCCATGTTCCAGCGCAACTTGGCGGACAATCCGTTTGAACAGCAGCACCTGATCGGCCAGCGCCAGCGGGTCACCGTGGATGAAGTTCACTTCCAGCTGGGCGGCGCCGGCCTCATGAATCATCGTATCGATGTTCAGCTCGGCCTTCTCGCACCAGTCATAGATCTGCTCGATAATGTCTTCGTATTCGCTCAGCGCCTCAAGCCCGAAGGCTTCGCTGGCGGTTTCGGCCCGGCCCGATCGGCCCGGCGGCGGGGTCAGCGGGAAATCGGCGTCAAGGTTCTTGGAGACGAGGTAAAACTCCGCTTCGGGCGCGATCACCGGCTGCCAGCCCCTGGCCTCATACAGCGCCAGCACTTTCTTGAGTATCTCACGCGGGGCGATCGCGACCGGCTGGCCGGCGGCATTAAAGGCATCGCAGATCACATAGGCGGTCGGGGTCTTGTACCCCGGCGCCTCGCGCAGGGTTGACGGATCGGGGGTTAAGAACACGTCGGGATCGAAATCGGGCACGATGTGCTGGACATCTTCGGGATAGCCGCCGGTAACAGTGACGATGAACACGCTGCCGGGAATGCGCAGGGTCCGATCGGCCAGCGACTTGACGAATTTAGCCGCAGGCAGAACCTTGCCGCGCTGAATCCCGTTCACGTCGGGGACGATGCATTCCACCTCGCTGATCCCGCGTTCCTTGATCCAGCTGGCGATATCGGTGGTCATGGGATCACTCCGCCGCCAGGTCTTTCAGGAATTCACGGATCCGGCGCGCGTTGACCCCGAAATCGCTGATCCCGACCCGGCTGACCGAGCGCATATCAACGGTTGACCCGTTGCCGTCGTTCGTCGGCGCGATCCGAATCACCACATCATCGTTGAAGCGAATGTAGGATACGCTGGCAGTCGCCTCGACATGGCCGCGCACCGGATCACTCTTGGCCACGGTCCAGCCCTTGCTGGCCGCCAGCGCGGCAACCTGTGCGGTTACCTCAGCCACCGGCTTGGCCAGCGTGACCGGGCGCAGATCGCCATAGGATGCGGCGTGGACCTTCCTCCAGTTTTCCACCGTACCGACCCCGGCGAGGTTGTCAGCGCGCAGGGTGAGCGCTTCGAACTGCGGCGGATTGGCAAGATCGGTGGTGACATCGTGGATCGCTGGAATATCTCCGGCGGCGAGCGGGCGTGAGGCGATAAAACCGACATAGACCAGCGAAATTGCCAGCGCCGCCAGCAGCTTTCCGCGCCCACCGGCTCCGCTGCCGCGGCCCAGCACCAGCGCCGCGATCCCCGCCAGCAGCGCCAGCAGCGCGATCAGTGCCCCGCCCAGCAGTCCGGAAAAGCCCGCAAGCTTGGGGATCAGGTCAAACCGCGCCAGGGTCAGCCCGGCAGCGGCAACGACCAAGGCCGCAACAGTCAGGCGGATCGACCAATTGGTCAGGCGCGGTCCCCAGACGGAACCGAAGGCGGGCGGGAGGCTGGATGTTGTCATGGCTGGAAGTCAGCAGGAAAAGCGGCCAAGGTCAATCGGTCCGTCCATTCAGCGCGGGCCTGACGCAAGGATTGAAGCTGGCCGTGACCCGGCGTGTAGTTCTGGCAGGAGGCGGCCATGCCCATCTGGCGGTGCTGGCCGATTGGGCGCGGGCACCAATGCCGGGCACCATGCGCACGCTGATCACATCATCGCGCCATACCGCCTATTCGGGGATGCTGCCGGGCTGGATGGCGGGAATCTATCGCCCCGATGAATTGTTGATCGATCTGGCCCCTTTGGCCGAGCGTGCCGGGGCCGAGCTGGTGTTGGCCGATGTAGTCGGGCTGGATGCAGTAGGCCAGACTCTGAGGCTATCGACCGGCGGGGATACGGCGTTTGACCTGCTGTCTCTGGCGACTGGCGGAGATACCGACACCGCCGCGCTGGCCGGACTGGGCGAGCGCCTGCTGCCGGTGCGACCCGTGAACATGTTTATGGACCGCTGGACACAGTTTGCCGGACAGCAGAGCGCGGCGTCAAAACCCGTCGTCGCGATCGTCGGCGGCGGCGCGGGCGGGGTTGAACTGGCCTTGGCCGCCCGGGCGGCGCTGCGCTCGATCTGCGCAGCGCCGCGCATCGTGCTGATCGCTGGGCCCGGCGGCGTGTTGCCCGGCCATGCGCACGGCGCCCGCAGGCTCGCCCGCAAGGCCCTGATCCAGCGCGAGATCGTGATTGAAACTGGCATGACGACAGGGCAGCCGGAAGGGCTGGAACTGGACGATGGGCGGCTGATCCCCGCCGACCTCGTCATCGCCGCAACCGGCAGTGTGGCCCCGCGCTGGCTGGCGCAATCGGGGCTGGCCTGCACGCCGCGCGGCTTTGTTACCGTCGGTGCCGATCTGCGCAGCCCATCGCATCCCGCGATCTTCGCCGCCGGGGACATCATCGAGCGGAGCGACCGCGCGCTGACCCGCTCCGGCGTCCATGCGGTCAAAGCCGGGCCGGTGCTCGCCGCAAACCTGCGCGCCGCCTTGTCAGGCGCGCCGTTGCGGCAATACCAGCCGCGTGATGCCACGCTCTATCTGCTGTCACTGGGCGATGCCCACGCGATTGCCTCGTGGGGCGGGCTTGCCGGATCAGGCCGCTGGGTGTGGTGGCTCAAGGATCAGATCGACCGCCGCTTCGTCTCTCGCTACACAGCCGGCTGGCAAGCCAAAGGAACCTACCCTTGAAACGCATCGTTATCGCTCTGGTTCTACTGCTGGGATTGGCGGCGTGGTTCACGCTCGATCTGGGCCAATACCTGACACTCGATGCGTTGAAGGCGCAGCAGGTCGCATTTGAAGGCTATTACCGCGCCAATCCGCTGCTGGTGATCGCGGTGTTCTTTGCGGTCTATGTCACGCTGACCGCGCTGTCAGTGCCGGGCGCGGCGATCTTGACATTGGCGGCCGGCGCGATTTTTGGTGTCGCCACCGGCACGCTGATCGTGTCGTTCGCCTCGACCATCGGCGCGACGCTGGCCTTCCTCGCCTCGCGCTATCTGTTCCAGGATTGGGTTCAGACCCGGTTTGGTGAGCGGCTGAAAGGCGTCAACGAGGGCATCGCCCGCGACGGCGCGTTCTAT
>VFKS01000265.1 GCA_009885425.1 Novosphingobium sp. | reverse complement strand
CTGACTTGCTGATCTGCCACCGGGCCCATGCGGCCCAGGTGCTGGCGCTGGTCAACCAGCTGTAGCGCTCATCACTTGGCGGCCATCGTCGGCAAAGGCCCCGAATTCAAATGCCGCATCTTTGCTGCGCAGCACAAGGTGCAGCATTTCTCCGCAAATGGCCGGAGACAGTCCGCGAAACGCAAAGGATTTGAGCGCGTTATCGCCCAGTTCCTGCCGCGCCAGATCAAGCAGCAATGTTGCCATTAGCGGCCCGTGCACCACCAGCCCGCGATAGTTCTCCTGCTCGGCCGCATAGGGCAAGTCGTAGTGAATCCGGTGGCTGTTGAAGGTCAGCGCGGAGTAGCGGAACAGCAGCGTTTCAGTCGGAGTAACCGCGCGGTGTGCGCTCCATTCCGAGGGATCGAACTGGCCCTCACCCAACAGCGATGGCGCAGGCGGCGTTCCGGGCGCGGCCGCTTCGCGGTAAACCAGTGACTGCACTTCGCGCACCGCCAATCCCGCCGTGCCGGTGGTTTCATGCAAGACCTCAACAAACACCAGCCGTCCGCTAGCGCCATTCTTTTCGGTAACCGACACCACTCGAGACAGTCTTTCGACCGCTTCGCCGGGATGCAATTTAGCGAAAAACTCAACCTTGCTTGAGGCCCACATCCGGCGCGGCAGATCGGGTATCGAAGGCAGAAAGCTGGTGGGGCCATTATCGCGCAACGGATGCCCGTCTGGCCCCAATTTGGCAGTAGGGGCGTCGGGGGTGCACAAGCACCAATGCAGACCCTGCGGCACTGAACGATCGGCCGGGGCAGCCCGATCCACGGTCGCCAGCCAGCGCGCCGTCAGCCCGGCGTCGATCCGATCGCTGCGGCGCTCCTCGCGCCCAATCCATGCCGACCAGTCGCTCATCAGTTGCGCCCGCCGAGCAGCCCCTTGGCAATCACTTGCGCCTGAATTTCTGCCGCGCCTTCGAAGATGTTGAGGATCCGGGCATCGCACAACACTCGGCTGATTTCATATTCCAAGGCATAGCCATTGCCGCCGTGGATCTGCAGCGCAGCATCGGCATTGGACCAGGCGGTGCGCGCGGCCAGCAGCTTGGCCATCCCGGCCTCGATATCGCAGCGCTTGCCCGAATCCTTGGCCCGCGCAGCGGCATAGCTAAGCTCACGGGCCATGACGAATTCGGTCAGGCTCATCGCCAGCTTGTCACCGACGCGCGGGAAGTGGACGATCGCCTTGCCGAACTGCTTGCGGTTCAACGCATAGTCCAGCCCCAGTTCCAGCGCGCGGCGGGCCACGCCCACGGCGCGCGCGGCAGTCTGGATTCGGGCGCCTTCAAAGGTCCGCATCAACTGCTTAAAGCCCTGCCCTTGCTCCCCGCCCAGCAGCGCATCGGCCGG